>JAMOBJ010000017.1 GCA_039908095.1 Nitrospirae bacterium YQR-1 | reverse complement strand
ATTTACCCTTGTCAAAATACTTTTCCTCAGAGTGTGATTTAACAAAATAACACAAGTTCCCGTGGACCATGCCTTTGTAAACACTACAGGAAATCTGTTTGCCCTTAAATTGTACAGGAAATTCTATCGGATTACCCTGAAGATTTTCAACAAGCGAATGGTTCATGCAATCATAATAGGGTAAGATTATTTCCACGTTATGGCCCTTCCTAAGAAGTTCGCAACTTAAACCGTCAACGACATCGGCAAGCCCTCCTACCTTAGATACAGGTGCGCATTCCGAGGCTATCATCACAATATACATTATAGACCTCCAAGAGATACTATAGATTATGTTCAGTCATAAATAAAGTAAACCAACATTATACAAAACCGTAACAGCACAAAACCTGCTTATATACACTCAGCGCTTATTTCGGAAGACAAATAAAAACACTCCGACAACAATTTCACCTTTATTAAGTGCAAGTGTAACATATTTATTTTTTTTAGTCAACAGAAAAATTTTATAATATAGTAGCAAAGTGAAAATGTCCGGTTCTTAGCAAAATGAAAGTGTCCAAAAGAGAGCGGTTATGTCTCTCCTTGTTCCATACAAACATTTCGGCAAAATCATAATTTTGGAGGCACCTCGTGATCCTTTATATACTTATCTATTGTGTTATCTATTGATTTTTTGACAGCCCAGTCTCTAAGGCCGTCCCTTTCACCCTCATAGTGCATAAACGGCACAGACATTCCACAAGTTGACTCCACCGCATATATAGAATACCTAATAAATCTTCTGACGGCACCGTGGATGGTTTCACTAAAATTACCGGCGGCCTCTGAAAACACGTTGCTGCTTTTTTCTATTAACTCACCCTTACAAAATAGTCTGAGGATTTTTGCCCTCTCTGTAAAAGAGATAAACATCAAGGTTAACTGTCCGTCATTTTTTATATCCCTTGCTGTTCTGTCTCCGCTTCCGGGATAATCCATATATAGCAAAGTGTTGGAATCTAAGACTCTAAGGCAATCATACCCCTTTGGCGAAAGATTTACCTCTTTGCCGCTGCAAGAGGCCGCAAAAAACACTTTTTGTGATTTTATAAATTCTATATCCTCTGCTTTTAATGACTTGTACTGTGTTCCCAATACTGCGAAGCTCCTTAAATACCAAGTTGCATTCATTCGATTAACTTTGTTGGCTTCGTCGAAAGCTCCTTGACGTCTCCCCTAAAAAGGGGATTCCCCTATGAGGGGAGGTGTCGCTTTCTCCTTGCCGCCTCGTTACTCTTTTGACTGCTACTTGGTAAAAGGTGTTAGTTCTCTCCTCTTTTATTCCCGCCACCGAGCGGGAAACCAGTTTTTCAAACTCTTTTTCATCCCGTTTTTACGGCAATAAAACTCCCTCCGTTGGAGCAGTCTGCAAATTCACTCCAACGTGGGAGTAATTCCGTCTCCTGTATCTCTAAATTGCAGTCATAGCCTCCATATCATGTGCTAAAAATATCCTATCTATATCCAGAATTATAATAAACACCTCATCCCTTTTGCCCATCCCTTTAATAAACTCGGTATCCAGTTTAACGCCGATACTGGGCGCAGGTTCGATACTCTCCGGTTCAAGCTCTATAACCTCCTGTACAGAATCAACAAGTGCACCAAGAATTATAGTTTCGCCGTTGACCGATACCTCCACTATTATGACACAGGTGTTTACGGTCTTCTCACCCTCGGTCATACCAAACTTTATACGCATATCAACAACAGGCACTACGTTGCCTCTGATATTGATAACTCCTATAATGTATTGCGGCATTTTGGGAACCTTTGTAACAGATGTAAATTCAAGAACCTCGCGCACTTTGGAAATATCAAGGGCAAACACCTCATCATCAAGGTTAAACGTTAAATACTGTGTTGTTTCAGTAACTGATGCTACTGCCATGTTTTACCTCCATGCGGCTTAATATTTTTCAAACTCGGAGTCATCGGAAACCCCTCTGTGTGTGTCACCGAGGTCAATCGAGTCGGCTCTTGCAGTGGTTTTGGCAGCCCGTGGCTCATGAGTCAGACGCTGCGGGGCGGCGGCCACCGGTTTACGTTTGGCAACGACATTGGGCCTGGATTTTTTTGCGGTGGAAGTTCCCTCTGTGCCGGTTCTAAAGAAAGATATTGCGTTTTGCAGCTGCTCCGCCTGTGATGAAAGCTCCTCAGACGTTGACGCCATCTCCTCCGAGGCTGATGCGTTTTGTTGAATTACCTGATCCAGTTGCTGAATGGCCTTGTTTATCTGTTCGGCGCCGGTGTTTTGCTCATTACTTGCCGCTGTTATCTCCTGCACCAGTTCGGCAGTCTTCTGAATATCCGGTACAAGTTTGGTAAGCATCTGCCCGGCCTCCTCCGCTATGTTGACACTTGAGGCAGATAGCTGGCTTATCTCCCCTGCTGCTTTTTGGCTGCGTTCGGCCAGTTTTCTCACCTCTGAGGCCACAACAGCAAAACCTTTGCCGTGCTCACCTGCCCTTGCGGCCTCTATTGCAGCATTGAGGGCAAGGAGGTTTGTCTGACGAGCTATCTCCTCTATTATTGAAATCTTATCAGCTATTTGTTTCATTGCATGGACAGCCTCACCTACGGCCTTTCCACCCTCTGCCGCATCTATTGAGGCCTTAGAAGATATACGCTCCGTCTGCAGGGAGTTGTCGGCATTTTGCTTTATGTTGGAAGCCATTTGCTCCATAGAAGATGACGCCTCCTCTACCGCAGCCGCCTGCTCTGTAGCACCCTCGGAAAGCTGCTGGGCGCTTGAGCTTAACTCCACACTGCCGCTGCTTACCAAATCCGCCGACTGTCTGACCTCCGCCACTATGCTTTTTAGTTTTTCAAGCATTGTTTTCATTGCAAGCAGTATGCCGGTTTCTTTCTTTGTTGAGTCAAACCTGATTGTAAGGTCCCCGTTGGCCACACTTTCAGCTATACCCATGATGTAGTGGGGCTCGCCTCCCAATTGCTTTAATATCGTCATAGTAATCCAAAGGGCGATAATTACAGCAAGAACTATGGCTGTTACAGACAAAGATATGATTAATGTGTTGGCGGATTTATAACCTTCATCGGCTGCCTTAGCTTTCTTCTCCATTCCCTCTTCCTGATGTTTTTTTAGTTTCTCAATGGCATCGAAATAGGCAAGCTGTTGTGCCCGTACCTTCGTTAAGAGTAACTCCCTTGCCTCAGCCTGTTTACCATCTGCAGCAAGTTTCATAAACTCATCCTGCCCTGTAACATATGCCGCTCTTGCATCCATTATGGCTTTCAGCCCGGCCTTGCCCGCTTCACTCTTAACCAACGGGGTAATTCTGTCTAATTCCGCCACTATCTTTTTTCTTGCATCCTGAACTTTGTCCAGCTCCTTCTGTATCTCTTCCTTTTTTTCCAATATCAGCATATTACGCATAGAACGAGCTATCTGATTTATACTACCAAGCAAGTTGTTGCAAATAGCTACCTTAGGATATTCCACATTAACAATTTTGGACATCTCATCGTTAAGATTCTCGAGTTTGCTTATGCCTACTATCGCTATCACCAAAAGCAAAACCACGATGATACCAAAAGCAAGACCAAGTCGTGTGCCTGTTTTCATGTTTTGAAACATATTATTCCTCCTTTAATTTCTTATAATTTGTTAAACTGTTTACTTTAAGCCTTGTGGAGCAACCTTTCATAATGAGTACAGAAATTATACATAAAGTAAAAATAAAAATCAATTAAAAAAAGAGTCAAATTGTGTTTATTCCAATTCTAATTCAAAAGTAAACGCAGGCGGCTGGCAACAAGCATCGCCTCGTTACTCTTTGAGACTGCAACCTTGTATTATTCCTTATTCCTAAACAAGCAATCCTTCATTTACATGCATCAAAGGCGGCTTCCTCTGAATCGAATATTTTGATGAGGCTGTTATAGAGCCCCGCCATTTTAAATATCCGGTTAACATCATCGTTTGATGAAACAAAACAGATTTTTTTACCGATCGTATCCAGCTTTTTAAGAATTATTACGATGTTTCTCAAACCGGCGCTGCTGAGGTGGTCAAGGGAATTAAGATTCACAATAAAAATGTTCTCTCCGGAATTTAGCTTTTCATCAATTACTTTGGCAAATTCCGAGGCGCTCAGGCTGTCCATACTGCCTGTCATAGTTATCACCAGTGCCCCGTGTTCTTTCTTAAATTCAAAAGTGAGGTTTCCTTCCTTGTCTTTTTTTGCATCAAATTTCATGGTTTCCCCCTTCTTATTGTAGTTTATCAGAATTTCTGTACTTTCTCATCGTAAGCGTATTTAACCCATCCTCACACTCATAGCTGACCTTATCCATAAGCTGGTTTATAAAATACACGCCAAGTCCCCCAACCCTTCTTTCAGACACAGACGATGTTAAATCCGGTTGCACTACACTCTCCGGTGAAAAGGGCTTACCACGGCTTTGTATTACAATCACAAAACCAGCTTCCGTCTTTTTAACCTTAATATCAATTGTTCCGTTTTGTCCTTTTTCATATCCATGGTTTATTATATTTATACATGCCTCATCCACTGCCGTCTGCACATCAAATATACCATGCTTGTCAAAACCCATAGTAATTAAAATATTTTTGGTAAATTTCAAAATGGCGGGTATGCTCTCCGCCACAGCGGAAACTGTTAGGTTATGGCAATCGCCGTGCAGTGTCTCTTCCATCTCAACCATTACCGCCAAGGTATCTTACAGACAAAATTGTTATATCGTCAGACTGCGGAGCCTCCCCTGTAAATTCCCTGAGCTCTGCCAGCACTCCGTCACACAGCACCTCCAATGACACAAGAGGAGACTTGCATAAAGAGTCCTTAAGCCGTCTTAATGTAAACATCTTTCCATCCTCATCCTTAGCCTCATCCACACCGTCTGTGTAGGTAAAGATGATGTGGCCCCTTTGCAGCGCTACGGTGCTCTCCTTAAATTCAGCACTATTCATAAGCCCAAGAGCCGGCCCCATATCTGTTTCCAACTCAACCGCCTCACCGTTTCCCGTCAGAATAAACGGAGGATTATGTCCGCCGCTGCCGTATATAAGCACACCGGTTTTCACATCCATCACGCCCACAAACATGGTTACAAACATCATTGTCTTATTGTCCTCCGCTATTTCACCATTTATAGCTTTTAACATGTTTGCAGGGCTTGTGTGTTTTTTTGAAAGAGCACGAAACAGTGTCTTAACCATCATCATAAACAAAGCCGCCGGCACCCCCTTGTCCGATACGTCCCCAATGGTAAAACACAACAGATTTTCGGTTATAAAATGAAAATCGTAGAAATCACCCCCAACCTCTTTTGACGGACTTATAAAAGCATGTATTTCGACATTTCCATTAACTGAAAAATCCCTCGGAAGTATGCCCATTTGAATATCATGCGACAGCTGCATCATCAACATTTACAAATTAAGCAAAAAAATATGTACTTATGTTACAATGTTTATTATGGTTTTTAGATTTAAATAAAGGGTGGAATAAAAAATGCTTATAGAATTAATGAGTAATCACACTTGAAACCAATAAAGTCAATTAAGACTAAACTCCTCATCAGAATAGTAATCTCTTTTGTGCTTCTTTCCATAGTGGTGCAGGGGATAGTGTTTGTGAGTTTTCGTGCGTTAAGCCTTGATACAGCTAAAGAGAAAGCCTTATCGGTAGCTGAGTTAATCAGAGATACGATAACGTCTTTTATGGTTCTGGGCGTGTATGACAAGAGGGAGGTCTTTATTGAGAGGATAAGGTATGCACGCGGCCTTAAAGAAATCAAAATTATAAGAGGAAAGTCCGTCAGTGAACAATTCGGCTACTCAGGGTACGAGAGCCCTGCCTTAAGTTCTATAGAAAAGGAAGTCATGGAGACCGGTGAGGTAAAATCACAGCTAAGCGAGGATTCCTCAAGTGTTTTGTACAGGCTCATAATTCCCTACAAGGCCACTGCGGTTGAGCAGATTAAATGTATGGACTGCCACAGAGCCAATGTGGGAGACGTCCTTGGCGCTGTCAGCATTGTTATGGACTTAACAAGCCTGCGGAAAGAGGGCATCTCCACCATGACATACATGATGGCGGTTTCCCTAATTTTCTCTTTTGGTACCCTCTACATAATTTACGTTTTTTTTAAGCCCTATACAGCGCTGTTTAAAAGACTGAAATCAGGGTTTGAACGGGCTCAGGACGGGGATTTCGGAGAAAGGGTCGCAGCGCGGTTAATGGATGAGGCAGGGGATGTTGCCGGTGGTTTTAACACTATGGTGGAAAACCTCTCTAAAACTCTCTCTTCAATAAGCCATAAGGTGTCCCTGCTGATAGGCTACCAGGTGGCAGGCACAGGGAATGCCTTAAAAGATACGTCTAAAACAGTTGATATGCTTATTAAAATATATAATTTTAAAAGAACTATTGAAAAGGACATCAAAAAATCAGAGATATTCACACGGCTTGAGCAAATTCTTAATGAATTTGGAATAAAAGAGTACTCAATCCATGAAATCAAACAGCAAAAAAATTTACTAATCACTGTAGCGACTTCTGTTACAGTAATCAGGCAGGACGCAGAGGAAGACAGACGCAGCTTGTGGTGTAACGAAATAATCTTTGCCGATGCACAGGAGTGCCGCGCCAACAGAACTGGAAACATGGTGGATTCAAGGGATTTTCCGGTTATTTGCCCACATTTCCCCCATAGCACAAAACTACAAAAAAGTCATTTCTGCATACCGGTCTATATAGGGGGGCAGGTTGGCAACGTGTTGCAGATTGTTTACGACAATGACAGAGTTGAGGAGGTCGCAGGTGTGCTGCCTTACATTAAGAGCTATCTGAAGGAGGGAGAGCCGGTGCTGGAGGCAAAGATATTTATGGAGCTTCTCAGAGAACAGTCCATTGTTGACCAACTGACCGGCCTGTACAACAGACGATACCTCGATGAGGTTAACGTCAACCTTTGCCTGCAAACCCTCAGAAGAAACACCCTGCTTGGCATCTTAATGATTGACATAGATTTCTTTAAACAGGTCAATGACAACTATGGCCACGACACGGGAGACCAGGTGCTTAAAAAGATTGCAGCACTCATAAAAACCACACTAAGAGGCTCCGATATTGTGATAAGGTACGGGGGAGAGGAATTTCTGGTTCTCTTAGTGGATGCTACACCAGGAATATCTTTTGCATTGGCTGAAAAGATAAGACTGAAAGTACAGGCTGAAACTATAGAAATTTCCGGAGGGGTACTTAAAAAAACAGTAAGCATCGGCGTTAGTGAGTACCCTAAGCACGCTGATAAGTTTTGGCAATGTGTAAAGTATGCCGATTCGATGCTCTATAAAGCAAAGGAAGAGGGCAGAAACAAGGTTTATGAATTCAAACCTGAAATTTAGCGGGAAATAGCTACTCTTGAATAATAACCGGATTCTGTACAAAATGTAATATCAAACGGATTTCCCGGTGTGCCGTCATATTGTACTTCAAGAATATCTCCTTCAGAGAGATTCAGGTCTAAATCACCATAGTTAAATGGAATCAATTTATTATTAAGAAATAACGTTAATTTTGTTTGGTCAATATACGCTGAACTAATACCTGTAGCTATGTTGTTATAACTAATATATACACTGCTTAAATTAGTTTTATCATTGTTATGTTTGATAAAAACCTTATTGACACCATTTATTTCTTGTTTTACAACTTCAAAAACCTCCTTGTCAAAGGGCTTATAAGGGACAAAAAGGTAACCGGTTATCTTGCCGCGGTTGTTATTGGTAAATCGTTTTACAGGGCAATACCCCTCAGGCATATATACCACGGCAGTTGTATATAACAAAGGTTTTTGTTCACGAATAAAGTTATATAAATCATTTTTTCTTTGTGGATATACCTTTTCTATAAAAAAAACGTGAGAGTCAAAGTAAACAGGGTGGAAATTTCTGTTATTTTTTATAAATGCCGGAATTAACTGACCACCACCCTCAGCCAATAAGTAAGGATGTTCCTTCCCCTTAGTGTAACGCTTCAAAAGTGAGTCTGTCTCCTCCAGTTGCTTTTTTTCAAGCGGAGATACTTTCATATATTTCAGTACCTCCGGGGTAGTTACAGTTGAGTAATCAGTCATAAACGATTTTTCTATGCCGGAACTAATCCGATAATACAGACTTTGAGAAATAGTGAAAATAAAAAACAAGGTCAATAAGACTCTGAAAATCTTAAGTTTTGAATTAACTCCGTCAGCTGTTTTATTAATATATCCGGTAAAGAAAAAAATACTTAACCCCATCATCGGAGTAGCGCCCCAATAACAGTGGTGGGAGCCGGCCATTGGATAGTAATGCATCCATGAGGCAAAACAAATGAACAAAACTGCAAATAGTTTATCGGCAGATTTGCCATATGGAGTTTTCCTTAAACTTAACAATTCATTAATGAATATAAACAATGCAATTGCAGGAAAAAATAGCCATGTAAACCTGTCGTACCTGCCTGGTGAATTTGCTGTGGAAAATATAAAACTTGTACCTGAAAGTACAAAATCAGTAATAGTAAATAAGCTGTTAACCATTCCTTTTAATGGAAAACCTGTCCACCTATCCGCCATGCCTTTGCCAATCAGGTAATTATGATAAACAGATTGCAGCCACCAGTCTGTAACAGTACCGTTACTGAATAACCAGAGAAAAACCAATAAATCCGGAATCATATGGCCGGAAAAAAATAATGACAGATTTGACAAACAACTTAATAAATTATACTTCTTAAGATAGCAGTCAAATACAATAAAAGCAGCCGCGGCTATTACCAGATAAATACCGGCAGGCTGCTTAAACCAAAATGTTAAACTTGTACAAATCCCTGCCGTTATTAAAAAAATCCATCGCTTTTGTGTTGCCTCTAAATATAATATTATAAAAATGAGGGTGGCCAGCAAAGTAAACTCAGCATATACAGACGACCAGGGCGGAAAGACCATTATGAAACCAGGCCCTAAAAAAAGCCACATCAAACATGACAGTGTATTTAACGCCTTTGGCAAAAACCCTGACCATACCTTCCATAACAGCACTACAATAAAACCATAAAAAACGGCAGTAAACAGTTTTAACACTACTAATTTGCCGCCAAATACATACAGCGCAAGAGCTTGCATCAAAACCGTTAATGTACCGTAGAGGCTAAACGTCTCTTTATATAATACTTTACCCTCGATAATATCCAGTGCAGGCTTAAACATCACTGAATCATGGTGGTCGTCAATTCCAAGCATCGAATAGTGGCTTGTAACTACTGTAGTCAGAACAAAGAGAAATAACATATGAAGCCATGCCGGAACATCAAAAGAGCCGTCTTTAACTCTCAGGTACCAATCAGATTTCACAACTCCATTTTACTTAAATTCTGCACTGTGGTCAAGAATCCTACTATACACTCAAAGAATTATTATTGACTTTTTAACTCCGTTTATATTAACTATATGGTTATAGGATATGTTGTGAAGGGGACATTAATAAACACATTTACACCACTGATATCAATAAAAATAAGGCTGAAGCCACCGTTATGCTAAAAAAAGTACTTCAATGTACAAACAGGAGACACATATTCCAATGTTAGATGCAAAAGACCACACCTTTTATGATGAGCTTTGGAAGGGCTGGAATGATATGCACTATTATTCACCGGCGCCAAGAATGAGACGAAACAAAATCATCTCCATGCTTAAAAAAAAATCGATTAAATCTCTGTTGGATGTGGGATGTGGAAATGGTGAATTTTTAAAAGATGTAAGAGACCTGATAGGTGATGTAGCGCTTGCCGGGGCCGATATATCCCCCTACGTTATAGAAAGTAACCGCAAGAGATTTAAAGACATGGAGTTTTACCGGCTTAACCTCAACGATGAGACTCTACCTCAGAAGTTTGATGTTGTAACATGTATGGAGGTGGTGGAACACTGTAGCGATTACAAGGACTCCATAAGAAGATTGTCTGAGATGACGGCGGGAGAGCTCATTATCACTGTCCCCTGCGGGCCTGTGTTTGAAATAGACCGCAGAGTAGGACACACTGTACACTTTAGTGCTAAAATGATTCAGGATGCTATTGAAAAGGCAGGGTTAAGGGTACGGAATATCCAATGCTGGGGGTTTCCATTTTTTAACATGTACAAGCACGCAATTAACATCTCTCCGAATAAAATGACAGAATCATTCATGTCTGAAAAACCCTATACGTGGAAACAGAGAATACTTGCCGACACTGTCTATTCCATATTTAAAGTTTGCCTGCCGTGGGGAGGGTATCAGTTGTTTGCAGAGGCGCAGCGGTAAATGTTGAAATACAAAGCGGGGAAATCGGGTAATTGTCTAAAAAAACTTGTTTACTCAGGTGTTAGGTTGTTGATTTTTCCAAATCCTTCAGCTATACTACAAGAGGATATAGCATAATATGGAAGAGACTCACATAGAATTCTACAAGCGGTGGAGTATGCTCGCTCAACCATATTTCGCCCTTCAGTTAAAACAATTTGACGGTTACGTGGGAAAACGTATAGCCGATATAGGTTGCGGATACGGCAATTTTGCCGGTTTAATGTCAGATAAAGACCTATACGCCGGAGTTGACAGTAATTCCGAGTTTATAGGAGAGTTAAAAACTACATATAAAGACACACCAAACATGAAATTCCTGCACCATGACATAACCAGCGAGGCCGGTATTAAGGCGTTAAAGACACTTAACCCTGATACCATTTTATGCTTTAATCTTCTGGAACATGTGGAAAATGACGAAAAAGTAATTGAGAGTGCTTGCGCAGTACTCACCACCGGGGGAACTTTATGTATATTAGTACCGGCATTTCAGTTTCTTTTCGGCACGCTTGACACTTTTGGCTATCACTACAGGAGATATACAAAGAGCTCTCTAAAAAAAATCCTTTTACCTCATCCGCTGGAAATACTTAAAATGCACTATTTCAACTTTCCGGGAGCTGTGGGCTGGTTTATAAAGGGACGGATTCTGAGGCAAAAAACACATAGTGATGATAACTTTCATATAATGAACGCCCTGATACCGTTGATATCTAAAGTAGAGGAGATTATAAAACCCCCTGTGGGGCAATCCCTTGTGGCAATAGCGAGGCGCACATGAACTCTCAGGTCGAACTTACGATACTTATGCCGTGCCTCAATGAGGCTGAAACCGTTGGAACGTGCGTGGAAAAGGCTATGGGATTTATAAAAAGAACCGGCATTGACGCTGAAGTGCTGGTGGCCGATAACGGCAGCACAGACGGTTCAAAGGAAATAGCCGGAAGTTTGGGAGCACAGGTGGTTGAGATAAAAGACCGTGGCTATGGAAGCGCACTTATGGGTGGGATTGCACATGCCAGGGGAAAGTATGTAATAATGGGTGATTGTGATGATAGCTACGATTTTACAAATCTTGAACCGTTTATTGAAAAACTTCGTGAGGGTTATGAGCTGGTAATGGGTAACAGGTTCAAGGGCGGCATAAAAAAAGGTGCCATGCCTCCGCTTCACAGGTACTTTGGAAATCCTTTTCTTAGTGGTCTGGGGCGGTTGTTCTTCCACAGTCCTATTGAGGATTTTCAATGTGGTCTCCGTGGTTTCAAAAAGGAGTCAATCGAAAAATTAAACCTCCAGACACCCGGGATGGAGTTTGCCAGTGAAATGGTTGTAAAAGCAACACTGTTTAAACTTAAATTGGCGGAGGTGCCCACAACTCTATCTCCCGACGGAAGGTCAAGAGCGCCGCACCTGAGGAGTTTTCGTGACGGTTGGCGATATCTCAGGTTCTTGCTTATTTTCAGCCCAAGGTGGCTTTTTCTTTATCCCGGGATTTTTATGGTTTTATTTGGCACAGTCATAAGTATATTGCTTATGAAGGGACCACTGCCTTTTTTGGGCGCCTACCTTGATATTCATACCATGCTTTATGCTTCCGCTTCCATAGTAATAGGTGTACAGTCAGTTGTCTTTTCTGTCTTTTCCAAAGTGTTTGCTATAAATGCAAAGCTCATTCCTGACAACGACCGGTTTATACGGGCTGTTAAGTCCTTCTCTCTTGAAAAAGGTATAATGTTGGGAACACTGCTTACAGCCTCAGGGCTTGCTGCTACTTTATATGCGGTCTCACTGTGGGAAAAGACGTCTTTTGGGAGATTAGACTCCGCCCTGATGATGCGTATCACCATACCTGCCGTCACCACTCTGACAGTAGGAATTCTTATTATACTTTCAAGTTTTTATCTAAGCATTCTTGGATTAAAATCCGATACAGATAAGTAATACCATGTTGCAATCAAGAAAGTAATTTAGTAAAGGAAACAACTCTGTTATAATCTCTAAACACCTTATTCCAATTCTAATTCATTTGTCTAACTTTGTTGGCTTCGTCACAAGCTCCGGGGCGTCTCCCCTAAAAGGGGAATCCCCTGTAAGGGGAGGCGTCGCTTGTTCCTTGCCGCCTCGTTATACTTTTGAATTAGAATTGGAATTACACACGGTTAACGGTAATTTCAGTGTTTGGGATAAAATAGTGCTTTCTGTTTTTTGTTAAAACTATAACAGATAATTTGTGGACCCCCTTTTCAATTAATGAAACAGGTATATTCACCTCAAAACCAATATATCTGTATTTATGCATCATGAAATGCTCGGCAACATCAGTTCTGCTTATGCCATAGAAGGCAGGAAATAACTTATCATCTATTTTAATATAAACACCACCGGCAATATCTTTTTCTATATTATCAACAGCCCAGCCATCTATTTTTATATATTGATGTTTATCATCTATCGTAAAAAGCTGGTTATTATCAGTAACCAATACCCCATTAAGTGTGCAAAAGCCGATGGTTGAGGCACTCAAACCTGTGAGCTCATTTAAAGGTGGTAAATATGGACGTGAAAATACACTGTATTTTCTCTTCTCTAAAATAGGGGCATATTGCCTGACAATATCAGGACCAGGAAAAACACGCATGAGGTTTTCATCAGGCTGTGTTTTATAAGTGTAAACGTAGTAGGCAATCTTTTCCCTTTCGTATCTTATATATTGCCCTCCAATATATCCTTCCTCAAAAGAACTGACAATACTTGAACACAAAAGCAATAAAAAAACACCGAAGACAACTTTCAGAATATATGCGTATTTTTTTGAGATTCTGTGAGACTCCAGAGATATGACACCCAGATACATCACATAAAGGCTTATAGGCCCCACAATTCCGTATGTAGAGTATCTTTTCGGCAAAATATAATTAAAATCCAGGGCGGTACGTCCAACTGCAATCAGAAATATTGTAGCAAAAGAATAGAACAAAGTGCCTGACCAAAAAGAATATTTTTGGAAATCACTCCTGAATATGGCGGGAAATAACAAAAAAGCAGCAAACACGATAAAAACACCGGTAATTAGATTAATAAATAGACCGGAATATAGAGTGTTGCCGGTCAGGTAAAATATGTATTTAAACGTATATAAAGGATATTTCAACAGACTGTCGGCAACAGGGTGTTGATAAAAAGGTTTCCGGTAATCGTAGAAGTATAGCCAAAAAGTGGCGAAGCCTGTAACTAACCATATAAACAGCAAAAAAAACTTCGTTTTCTTTTGCATACCTGAAATAAGTATCTGAAAGAATCCTGCCGGCCACACCAGCAGCCCGGAGGAAAATGAAAATGAAGCTGTGAATGCAGCGGCATTTGCAAAAAAAAATCTTAAGGATTTTCTAATCGTAGTTTCAAAATTAGAAATCCTTGAAATAAAGTAAAAAGTGAGTACTCCAAAGAAAACAGGGTAGTATGCTACACTCTGTATGGCATATAATATGTTGTCATATTGTCTGAGGCTGAAAGCCAGATATGGGACAGGGACAAAGAAGACAAGACTGAATTTCGGTCCAAATAATCTCTTAAACTCAACAAACAATATCCACACCGTCAACACCATTGCTATCTGATTAAATGCCATCTCAATTTTTGTGTTATAGGAAGTAAGTATAGCCAATAAAATCATAGTAACTCTTTGGGTGACAGTCCTGTGTTCGTTATGTTGCTCAAAAAGACCTGAGAACGTGTGTTTACCCGTTAAAAACAAATCAATCCGGTAAAACTCCGTCCACTCGTCCCAACATGGTGTGTTTACTCCAAAATACCATATATATATATAACAAATAATTACAGGGAATAAGCATAAAAAAACCGTCAATTTACTGTTTTCAGTACCAATGTCACCTATATTGTCTATCAATGAGCTGCTGCGTTGCATGCGCCCCCCATAATAATGAAATCATTGTTCATCTCATAGACACCGTGCTTCTATTTAAGAGTAAATGCAGAAGATACAGACAATCCAACAATATATACCACGACATCTTATCATTGTATGCTGCAAAAAGTAAAGAATCTTTCAGCATGGCACAACGGTAAGCTGATTGTCATATTGCTGAAACCTGATTTTTCAGATGTCGCAAGTCTTTTCTTTTTGATATTACAATCCATATTATGATAGTATATTTTTACGGACTGTCATTATTGTTACCAACGGAATGTGAAAGCAATGAAAATAATAACATCACCAAATATATTAAAAACATGTTATGTCGCCCAAATTAAGAAAGAACTCATTTTTTTAGTTAAGAAAACAGTCAATAGAAAAGAAAATGCCACATGGAACTATTAATAAATTGAAACTTGTAACCACGACACATATAATTGATAAGGAGTTTGTTCATGAAAGAGGTATGCAGTTGGGTTGATAGTGACAACAGCCTCTGCCTTAGCTACCACAACGAGCAGTGGGGCGTGCCGGTCCATGATGACACCACTTTGTTTGAGATGATTACTCTTGAGGGCGCACAGGCAGGGTTAAGCTGGATTACCATTCTAAAGAGACGTGACTCTTATAAAGCCGCTTTTGACTGCTTTGCCCCCTCCATAGTTGCCGGTTATAAAGAGGATAAAATAAAAACTCTGCTTAATGACCCCGGCATTATAAGAAACCGGATGAAAATCCTTTCAACTATAAATAACGCTGCCGCATTTTTAAAGGTTCAGGAAGAATTCGGCAGCTTCAGCTCATACCTTTGGGAATTTGTTAACGATAAACCCATTGTCAACTATTACAAGACATTCGATGAAATACCTGCAAAGACTGAGCTCTCAGACACTATAAGCCGTAATATGAAAAAACGCGGATTCACCTTCTTTGGAACAACCATCTGCTACGCTTTCATGCAGGCAACAGGGATTGTCAACGACCACCAAACCAGCTGTTTCAGACACAAAGAAATAGTCGAAAGTTATACCAAGTAGCCTTCAATCGTCTAACTTTGTTGGCATCAAAGCTCAAAAACACCGGATATCTCAACTACCTTGGTTTTGGACGTCTTCCCTTTAAGTATCTTTATGTCTCTCTTTTTTATATCAGGCAGTGTTTTAGAAAAATAATCATACAGAACCTCCAAAAGCTCTTTATTTGCCTTACCCTCAACAGGGGCAGATGTTAGTTTAACCTTCAAACTACCCTCGATAACACCACAGACCCCACTCACTGAGACCCTCGGCGTAACCCTTACATTGAACGATACTCCCTGCTTAGTTTTAACATACTTAATATCCATCCGATGTGCTTACTACAGCTTATCCACAGCACTTCTTATGATTTTTTCCTTTTTTGACAATGTTACAGAGTTACCCTTCTTACTCTTTAATGCTCTCTTGTCATACTCATCGTTAAAGGTTATGCTATCATAAATATCATCGCCTGAGCTCACCGCCTTCCCACTGTGCAGTGCCTGCTTCATTTTTCGGATAAATACCTCAGCTCGTACCGGTACACAATTGTTAGCCCACACAAATGCCGCAAGGTCTTTGTCTGTGCTAACCACAATGTAGTGTTTTTGGGTGGTTTTAATTATACGCTTTATCAGAGTGTCGGCGTCCTCACCGTGCCCTGAATAAACAACCTCTATACCATCACGGCTTCCCCATGACTGATGTAAATTACTTTTGTAACCATCAAAGACAACCATTAAATCATGGCGTTTTAATCTGTTATACGCACAAAGATCATCAATGAGCCGCTCTCTTATTTTCTCAAGATTTTGGGCAATCGTACCGGTTAGATTATATCCGTCTATTATTACAGATGCTGTTGCCATATTGTGCAGACTCTCTTATATTATTATCCGCACACCCGGCATCATGCTATCACCATTGTTTACTTAGTAATAAAACCGTAATTACCAAGAAGTTTCAGAAGTTTCTTAGTATCAATCGGTTTAACAAGATAATCCGTACAACCGCCGCTGTAATGCGCCTCAATAAAGTCCCGCGGCGAGTCTAAGGCTGTTGTCATAATTATCTTCACCTCTTGCTGCAAACTAATATTTAAGGCTCTCTCCTTAATTCGTATTGCCTTAAGGGCTTCCATTCCGTCAACCTCGGGCATCATTATATCAAGACAAATGAGGTCATACGGTTCATTCATCTCTAAGGCAATTGCATGGGCATCTATAGCCTCCCTGCCGTTTATCACCACATCACACCGCCCATATGTGCCAAGCAGCTTCTGAAGAAACTGCCTGCTCGTAAAATCATCCTCTGCTATCAGTACTTTCATCTCCTCCCTCTTGGTAACCCTATGCTAAAGCGTTAAAACACACCTCTGCATCACACCTCTGTAAAAAACAGAGCATACACACATATGTACCCCATAATTACCCGGCCAATGTATCACTCAGAGCTCTTTACTATGCCCTTGCCCGTAACTCTCGCATTATACAATGCCGCCTTTGCATGAGACAGGAGGTCCTCAAGCTTTTCATTTTCCTTAAGCTGAGCTGCTCCTATTGATACTGTTGTTTGCAGCTGCTTTATTGTAAAGCGGTTAGTACGTATTTTTTCCACAAACCGGGTTATAACAATATCTGCATTTTCTAATGACGTATTTGGCATGTAAAGAATAATCTCATCAGTACCATACCTTCCAAGGATGTCTATCCCCCTGACAGAACTCCTGAGCTCATCACCCAGCTCATGATAAAGCTCATCGGCTGTATCAGGGCCATAAACAGCCATCACTTCTTTGAAATTATTCATATCTATTATACAAATACTAAGCGGAGTCTTTGTCCTCTTACTTTTGTTATACTCCTCAATCAGCTTCTGGTAGAAGTAGTGATAGTAAAGAAGTCCTGATTTTGGCTCTACCCGCCTGAGCTCATTAAGATGTAACAACAGCCGTTCTCTTCTTATTGATTCCGAACAGATATCTGCAACGGCAACCAAAAAATCCTTTATCTGTTCAGTAATTTCAATATCATTCTCAAAATATACTACTATGAACCCCAGCGGCCTGTCCTCAGACTCAAGCCTTACCAAAGTTGCCACGGCATAGTCTGTCTCCATACGCACATCTTCATAAATATCTGCAGGATCTGTTTTTTTAATAACCAGAAACGTATCGGTAAGAAATATCTTGCTGAGTGCCAACTTCCCTGTGGCTCTTTTATACGAGTGTGTGTAATGAGCCGAGAAATTATATCTGCTCTTAATTTCAAGATAACCGCTCTGAGGGTTCTTTTGCACAAGCGCTGCTGCATGCGCCCCTAACGCCTCCTTCAACGAAAACAATATCTGATGTACTGTATGTACGGAAGTCTCCTGCTGGTGCAGCTCTTTTATTGACTGGCAAATACTCTTAAATAGTTTTTCCGCCATAGGATTCACCCCTTTTATTTATAAAAATTTTAGAAGCTAACTGCATATTCTATTATAACATAAAAAGTTTTCGGGTTATACACATATCTAAAAATAAAACAGCCATAACCGGTATATAGTTTTTTCTGTAAATATGCTATCATAAGTGCAGATTTGCTTATGAATACAGTTTTATCATAAGTTGAGGTTGACATGTTAACAAAACTCTTTTTTAAAAAGGATATAGATGCGCTTCTGTCAGGGGCATTTAATGAGGGTTCAGGGCTTAAAAGAGAGCTAAACTCCTTTGACCTTGTTTCTCTGGGTGTGGGAGCAATAGTGGGTGCGGGGATTTTTGTGCTGACCGGACATGCTGCCGCCGAGTTTGCCGGTCCTGCCGTATCGTTGTCTTTTTTACTGGCTCTTGTTGCCTGTGGTTTTGCCGGTTTATGCTATGCCGAGCTGGCCTCAATGATACCAATTGCCGGTAGCGCATATACGTATGCGTATGCTTCGATGGGGGAGTTTATTGCATGGATTATCGGCTGGGACCTCATCCTTGAGTACTTTCTCGGGGCAACTACCGTAGCAATCGGCTGGTCAGGGTATGTTGTCAGTTTTCTCAAAAACATGGGTATTAACTTTCCTGAAAAATTAAGCGCTGCTCCCATTAGTTATAATACAGTGTCGCAAAGTTGGCAATTGACCGGAAATCTCTTTAATTTGCCGGCTATTGCCGTAATATTGGCAATAACCATCCTCTTACTGGTAGGCATAAGGGTCTCATCCCGCGCCAATACCGCTATTGTAGTAATAAAGGTTGTAATCCTTCTTGTATTTATTGCAACAGGGGTGTTTTATATAAAACCTGAGCTTTGGCATCCGTTTATTCCACAAAACACGGGGACCTTCGGCTCCTTTGGGCTAAGCGGCATATTAAGGGCGGCAGGGCTGTGTTTTTTTGCATATATCGGCTTTGACACCGTATCGACTGCTGCGTCAGAGGCTAAAAATCCTCAAAAAACATTACCTGTGGGCATATTAGGCAGTCTTGTTATTTGCACATTCCTCTACATATCTGTCTCCCTTGTCATGACAGGCGTTGTACATTATTCAAAGCTGGGAGGCTCCGCCCCCATAGCAACAGCCACTGACGCCATGGGGCTAATGTTTCTGTCTCCCCTGATTAAGATTGGGGCAATAGCCGGACTTACCTCAGTTATCCTTGTCCTTGTCCTTGGGCAAACCCGCATTTTTTATTGCATGGCAAACGATAACCTGCTTCCTTCCGTATTTTCACTCATTCATACAAAGTACAGAACGCCGCACGTGTCAACCATAATAGTGGGGGCTGCCGCCTCTTTAGCAGCTGCCCTGCTGCCCATGGAGGTGGTCAGTGAACTTGTGAGTATTGGTACTCTCTTAGCTTTTCTTATAGTCTGCTTCGGCGTGTTGATACTTAAATATACCCGTGCGGACATTAAACGCACATTCCGTGTTCCATGGGGACCGGTTATCCCTGTAGGGGGCATAATTTCGTGCTTTTACCTGATGGCAGGATTACCTTTGGGCACATGGTACAGAATGATTATCTGGCTGTTTATAGGGTTGATTGTTTATTTTACGTACAGCATGAAAAAATCATCGCTAAAGCGGACAACTTAATGTTATCATAACAACGGTACTGATGGAATATTTATTTAAAGCCCTGGAAATACTGATGCATCTGGATAAGCATCTGGTGGAGCTGACTGCTACCTATGGGCAGTGGACGTATGCTGTGCTCTTTACAATCGTGTTTTGTGAGACAGGCCTTGTGGTAACTCCATTTTTACCCGGCGACTCTCTGCTTTTTGCAACCGGCGCTATATCAGCCCTTGGCAGCCTAAATCCTGTAAAATTAGGGATTATCCTGTTTTTTGCCGCCATTTTAGGGGATAATACGAACTACTGGATTGGCAGGTATCTGGGTCCTAAAGTGTTCAAGAGGGAAGATTCTATTTTTTTTAATAAAAAACATTTGGTCAGAACTCAACTTTTTTATGAAAAATACGGCTCTAAAACTATTGTTATCGCCAGATTTGTACCAATAATAAGAACATTTGCCCCATTTGTTGCAGGCGTTGGTAATATGCACTTCACAAAATTCACCATATTCAATATCTCAGGTGGTTTACTGTGGATATTCTTGTTTATCTCCGGAGGGTATTTTTTCGGTAACATCCCTGTTGTTAAGAGAAATTTCACAATCGTTATCTTTGTAATAATTATCTTATCAATTATGCCCGCAATAGTGGAGGTTTTACGTCATAAGTTTGGTAAAAGACACGATGTAAATGAAATTGATACATAAAAGGAGTGACGATGAAAACAATAGCCTTATTGGTAAATAAAGGTACTATGCCTATGATGAGTTTTTCCCTGAAGGGTTTTGAAAAGATAGCTGACATACGGTATGTTAAAAATGTGGAACAACTCATGCAGGTCTTTTCTATGCAACAAGAATGCTGTATGGCCATAATAGAAAGCAGGGTAAATGAGGTGCTTCTAACAGACTCGCTGCCTGAGATACGCAAGAAATATGATAAAGTAAAAATATTGCTGATAGACTCCGGTGATGTAACACAGGAGCAGATAATAGAGCTTATAAGAACTCACATGTGCCACAGTGTAGTGCTTAAGCCTTTTACAGCACAGAAAATCTCTGAAAACATATATACACTTTGTGGATTCCCCAAACCAACAAAGTCGTGGTATGAGCATACAAAAAAGCTAACATAATATAGATGTCTGTTTTATCTTTGTACGGATATTACTTGTAAAATAAACACTTACGGATATACCCTGAAGTATTTGAGCACAGCGTACAACACTTACAGATGTGAAGTCAGTCAACAGCCATTTTACCGGTTTCAACCACTTCGGTCTCATGCTCAGGTTTTTGAGTTGCGGCCACGGTATCATCAAGGATATCATCGTCAGCAATGATTTCCCTGTTCGTATCTACAAAGGCTAACACATGTTTTTTGGTGAGAGCTGCGAGATTGATATATGTACCATCAAATAAGGCAACCTCAAGTTTTACGTGGGCAATGCCCATCCTGATCAGCCCAATATCTTTAGCGGCAAGATATGAGAGGTCGATCTCTTTTTTTCTGCCCCTTGGACCTCTGTCATTTATAACAACCTCTGTTGACTCACCATTTGAAATATTTGTCACCTTAACAACCGCTCCAAAAGGGAGAGTTTTGTGGGCGGCAGTACGTTTATTTTTTTGGAAAATCTGACCTGATGCAGTTTTTCTGCCATAGTGCCTTTTCCCGTACCATGATGCTTTAAATGTTTTAGCCTCTGCACTTACTGCCGATATAAACGGCATAGACACAATGCATAAGACTATAGATAGTAAAATCCCAGCTCTTTTCATTTTAACCTCCAAATTTTGCCCGGCAAAAAACGGTTACCCATAACCGAATTCGACACAACACGTAGTGAGACTACAATAACACATAAATTTCATTTTGTCAATAGGGTAAGGTCAATTTTTAAAAATATTTTTAGTTGACGCAAAGCCGATTGTAAAAAACAGGCGGAATCAACTACAATTCATAGAAGATTTTACAGAGGAGAGGTTGGATTACACATGAGTGCTGCAGATTATACATGCCCCATAACCGGTATGGAGTTTGTTTTTGTAAAGGGCGGCTGTTATCAGATGGGGGATATGTTTGGTGAAGGAGACAAGGACGAGAAGCCGTTACACGAGGTTTGTTTAGATAGTTTTTATATAGGCAAGTATCCTGTAACACAGGGCCAATGGACAAAGGTAACAGGCAGTAACGCCTCTGCCTCTCTGAGCGGTGATGAGTATCCTGTTGAATGTGTCAGTTGGTACGAGGCTATGGAGTTTATAAACAAATTAAACACTACAGCAGGTGTGAGATATCGGTTGACAACCGAGGCTGAGTGGGAATATGCCTGTAGAGGTGGCGGCAAAAAAGAGAAATGGGCAGGAATCAGTGATATAACTGAATTAGGTGAATATGCCTGGTATGACGGTAATTCAGGCATGATACCACATCCTGTAGGGCGGAAAAAACCTAACAGTTTGGGGCTATATGATATGAGCGGTAATGTATGGGAGTGGGTTGAGGATGTCTATGATGAGGCTGCCTACAAAAAGCATTCTCTTAGTAATCCTGTTAATACAGGGAGTGAAGGTAATCGGGTGATGCGCGGCGGCAGTTGGCGCACACCACAGCAGTTTTTACGTTGCTCCTACAGAAGCCACAACAGCCCTGACTTCAGGGACTTCCACATAGGTTTCCGCCTTGTCTATGAAAATAACCTTCTGGACTTTTTGTTGATTAACGTTTAATATTATGTTCTGTCTTATACCAAGTAGCAGTCTATGTCTCCCCTTTATTTTCCCTTTTTTTGTATCCAAAGCCGCAGCCTGTCCATGTACAGGTAAATAACAGGGGTAGTGTAAAGGGTTAGAATTTGACTGAGAATCAAACCGCCCACAATGGTAATACCCAAAGGACGGCGAAGCTCAGAACCGGCACCTGTTCCAAGCGCCAGCGGTAATGTGCCTAAGAGCGCCGACATGGTTGTCATCATTATCGGCCTGAACCGTAAAAGACACGCCTCATAGATTGCTTCTTTTGGGCTCTTTCCGTGCCTGCGCTCTGTATCTAATGCAAAATCAACCATCATTATACCGTTTTTCTTTACTATTCCAATAAGCAGTATTATTCCAATAATCGCTATTATGCTTAACTCAGTTTTAAATATAAACAGGGCTGCCACCGCCCCAACTCCCGCTGAGGGAAGTGTTGAAAGAATTGTTACCGGATGAATATAGCTTTCATACAACACTCCCAGCACAATATAAACAGCAAGTAAAGCAGCAAGTATAAGCAGTGGTTCATTAGAGAGTGACGCCTTAAAAGCCTGAGCCGTGCCGGAAAACGTCCCACGTACGCTTTGCGGCATTCCGATTTCCGCTGCTGCGCTCTCTATTGCTTTTACCCCATCCCCCAGTGCTGTCCCGTGGGAGAGATTAAACGATATCGTTGTTGCCGGAAACTGCCCCTGATGATTTATCGCTAAAGAGGCAGGCATCTGTTCAAACCGGCTAAAGACGCTCAGGGGAATACGGTTTCCCCCGGCAGTAAAAACATACATATCGTTAAGCGTAT
Organism: Nitrospirae bacterium YQR-1; assembly: GCA_039908095.1. Classification (NCBI taxonomy): domain Bacteria; kingdom Pseudomonadati; phylum Nitrospirota; species Nitrospirae bacterium YQR-1. The sequence goes on along the minus strand of JAMOBJ010000017.1, from coordinate 50,468 downwards.
CGGGGTGCTGCAAATGTTCAGGAGAGAGCTCCATAACCACCCTGTATTGGTTAAGTGCCGTATATGTAACTGATACCTGCCGCTGACCAAAGGAGTCATACAATGTGGCATCTATCAGTTGTGGAGTTACTCCAAAAAGCGAGGCCGTACTGCGGTCTGCCGTAAGCATAACCTGACGCCCCTTGTCCTGTAAATCGCTGTTAACATCAACAATCTGTGGTAAGTCTTGTAGTTTCTGCTGCACTTTTCGTGACCACATATTAAGCTCCGCAATGTTTTCCCCCTGAAGCGTATATTGATACAGTGCTCCCCCTACCCTGCCCCCGATACGTATATCCTGCACAGGTTGCAAAAAAGTGGGAGCGCCGGCAACAGTGTTAAGATTTTTACGGAGCCTTTTTATTATCTCCTGAGCCGTTGACTTCCGCTTCTCAAACGGAGTGAGTGAAATAAACAACCGCCCTGTGTTTGTAGTAGAGCCACCGCCACCGCCGCCGCCTGTAAAGCCAAGCACATGTTCGACATCCGGGTCTTCTCTTATAATGTTAATAATTTGTTCAAGCTTGCCCTTCATTGCCTGAAAAGATATGTCCTGAGATGCCTGAATTCTGCCGGCTATACGGCCACTGTCCTGTTCCGGGAAAAAACCCTTTGGAACGGATACAAACATATACACATTGATTATTGCCGTAAGTATCGTTAAACAAAGCATAAAAAACGAATGTCTGAGCGCTGTATTTAAAGAGTACTGATAAAGTTTAAGTATCAGGTTAAAGAAACCCTCACTCATACGATATAGAAAACCGTGTTTACGCTCCTTTAGCGGTTTAATAATGCTAGCACACATCATCGGTGTTGTAGTAAGAGAGACAATCAAAGAAATCAGTATTGACGCTGACAGCGTTACTGCAAATTCACGGAAAAGCCTTCCTATCATCCCCTCCATAAGTAAGATGGGAATAAACACCGCAACCAGTGATAAACTCATAGAAACTACCGTAAAAGCAATTTCTCTGGAGCCGATTACAGCCGCCTCATACGGAGACATTCCCCTCTCCCTGTACCTCGATATGTTTTCAAGCACGACAATGGCGTCATCTACAACAAACCCTGTGGCAACAGTCAGAGCCATAAGAGAAAGGTTATTCAAAGAATACCCTAAAAGATACATCACGGCAAATGTCCCTGTAATTGAAACAAACACGGCAACACCGGGCGCAAGTGTTGCCCTAAAGTCACGAATAAACCAAAAGACAACAAGTATTACTAAAATGCCGGAAATCACAAGCGAACGTTCTACCTCTTTGAGTGACCCTCTGATTGGCGGCGTTCTGTCAAGAACCACAGAAAGACTGACATCCGCAGGCACTATTGTTTCCAGTTGTGGAATAATACCACGGATACTCTGCACCGTCTCTATTATATTAGCTCCCGGCTGCCGAAATATAACCAGCATAACAGCCGGCCTGCCGTTAACCATTCCGGCAACACGTAAGTCCTCAACTGAGTCCTCCACGGTGGCAATGTCGGAGAGGCGTAATGCCATCCCGTTTTTATAGGAAATAATCAGAGGAAGATACTCTTTAGCACCATGAAGCTGATCATTGGTTACTATCTCCCATGTCTTATCACCTTCCGTTATTTGTCCTTTTGGGCGATTAACGTTAGTGGAAGCTATCACATTACGCACAGTTTGAAGCCCCACACCGTATCTGTTTAGTGCCGTTGGATTTACATTTACTCTTACGGCAGGCAGCGACCCTCCTCCTATAAACACCTGCCCCACACCTTGTATCTGCGATATTTTTTGTTGCAGCACTGAAGATGCAACGTCATACATTTTGGCTTTACTTACAGTGTCGGAGATAAGAGCAAGTATTAGAACAGGTGCGTCTGCCGGATTAACCTTCCGGTATGTGGGATTGTTGGGAAGGTTTGGCGGCAGAAAACTCCGTGCTGCGTTGATAGCAGCCTGAACGTCATGTGCTGCACCATTGATATTTCTATCGAGGTCAAACTGAAGTGTCACAGTGGCAATTCCCCGATAACTTGTCGAAGTCATCTCGGTAACTCCGGCAATGCGGGTAAACTGTTTTTCAAGCGGAGCCGCTACAGATGTGGCCATTGTTTCGGGGTCCGCTCCGGGAAGTGCGGCGCTTACCTGTATAGTCGGGAAGTCCACCTGCGGAAGCGGAGATACCGGTAGTGAGATAAAGGCAATTATTCCTGTTAATACCAGAGCCGCCGTAATCAGTGTGGTTGCAACCGGCCTGTTTATAAATGTCTCTGTAAATTTCACAACGTGTTATTAGTCCTGATAATTTCACCGGTGTACTTTGTTTTTAAATGATTTTTATCTGTCATTCCCGACTCCGATCGGGAATCCAGTTTTTTCCTTTTTCTAAATGATTTTTATCTGTCATTCCCGACTCCGATCGGGAATCCAGTTTTTTCCTTTTTCCCCTTTTTCTAAAGTGACATTGATTCCTGCTTTCGCAGGAATGACAAAAAAAGAAAAGAAATGACAAAAAAAGAAAAGGGATGACAACATAGAGTTTATTCCTTATCAATAGTTTCTCTCCCCTTTCCCCTCAAGCGGTTGGATATTCCGTCAAAGGCAAGATAAATAACCGGTGTTGTGTAAAGTGTCAGAATTTGGCTTACAATCAAACCGCCTATGATGGTTATTCCCAGTGGACGCCGGAGTTCAGAGCCCACACTGCCGCCCAGAGCAAGCGGCAGAGCTCCCAAAAGAGCTGCCATTGTAGTCATCATTATCGGCCTGAACCGTAAAAGACATGCCTCATAGATTGCCTCATCGGCGCTCTTTCCTTTCCCTCGCTGCCCCTCCAGTGCAAAGTCAACCATCATGATACCGTTTTTCTTCACAATTCCGATAAGCAGTATTATCCCAATTACGGCTATTACGTCCAGGTCCATGCGGAACATCAGAAGTGACAGCACAGCGCCGGCACCGGCGGATGGCAGGGTTGAAAGAATCGTCACAGGATGAATATAGCTTTCATACAGGATGCCAAGCACAATATAGACCGTAATAAGGGCAGCCAATATGAGAAGGGGTTCATTAGAGAGTGACGCCTTAAAAGCCTGAGCCGTGCCGTAGAAAGCTCCCCTGATGCCTGCCGGCAGCTTCATAGTCTGTGCCACTTCCTCTATGGCTATGACAGCATCCCCAAGGGCCTTACCTGGGGCCAAGTTAAACGATATGGTTGCCGAGGGGAATTGCCCCTGCCGGTTTATAACAAGCGGCCCGGTGGTTTCAGTGATTTTTACTATTGTGCTAAGCGGAACCTGCCCGCCGCTTACACTGCGAATATAGATATTGTTTAAACCGGAAAGACTCTCCCTGAAGTTGTCTTTTACGGAAAGCACCACCTTGTATTGGTTAAGCTCTGTGAAAATTGTGGATATCTGCCTTTGACCAAATGCATCATACAGGGTGTCGTCAATTAACTGCGGTGTGATGCCAAAACGTGAAGCACTGTTGCGATCAATAGAGAGAAACAGCCGTAGTCCCTCGTTTTGGATGTCGCTGCTTACGTCTCTTAATTCGGGGCGTTGCTGCAGGTTTGTGATAAGTTTCGGTACCAGCTCATTTAACTCTTCAATATTTGGATTCTCCAGTGTATATTGAAACTGAGTGCGGCTTATCTTAGAATCCACGGTAAGGTCCTGCACGGGCTGCATAAACAGGGTTATTCCCTGAGCTCTCTCCAGAGCTGGTTTCAGACGGCGTATAACGTCAATTGCACTTATTTTTCTTTCTGAGAGCGGTTTTAGATTTATAAGAATGCGGCCGCTGTTTAGTGTGGTGTTTGTGCCGTCAATTCCTATAAATGAGGAAAGGCTTTCCACTGCCGGGTCTTGTGTGATTATCTCAGAGAGCGCCTGCTGCCGTTTAGCCATCTCTGTAAATGATATTGACTGTGGAGCCTCAGAGATTCCCTGTATCACTCCGGTATCCTGAATCGGAAAAAACCCCTTTGGAGTTATAATATATAAGAGCACAGTCAGCACCAGTGTGGAGACGGTAACGACAATTGTAATATTCTGATGTTTTAAAACCACTTTCAGCGTCCTGCCGTAGCCTTCGATAACTCTATTAAAAATGTTCTGAGAGGCTATGTATAATTTGCCATGCTCTGAGGTGGAAGAATGTTTCAGAATTTTAGCGCACATCATAGGGGTAAGAGTCAGTGAGACTAAAGCTGAGAGCACAATTGTAACACCAAGGGTTATGGCAAACTCCCTGAAGAGGCGTCCTACCACATCCCCCATAAAGAGCAGGGGAATCAGCACGGCAACCAGTGAGACGGTAAGAGATATGATGGTAAATCCAATTTGTTCGGAGCCTTTAAGGGCTGCCTGCAGCGGCGTCTCACCCTCCTCAACATACCTTGAAATGTTTTCAATCATCACTATGGCGTCATCCACCACAAATCCGGTTGAGATAGTAAGCGCCATAAGGGAAAGATTATTTAAGCTAAACCCCATAAGATACATAATCCCAAAGGCCCCGGCAAGTGAAAGCGGTACGGCAACGCCGGGAATAATTGTAGCAGGCAAATTCCTTAAAAAAACAAAAATCACCATCACTACCAAAACGATAGCTAAAATAAGTTCAAACTGAACGTCTCTAATGGACTGGCGAATTGTAACGGTGCGGTCGGTTAATATGGATACCTTGATGGATGAGGGCAATGAGCTTGTAAGTTGCGGCATGAGTTTTTTTATACGGTTAACGACTTCTATGACATTAGCGCCGGGTTGCCTCTGGATGTTAACGATTACGGCAGGTGTTGTGTTGCTCCACGCAGCCTGATTGATGTTCTCGGCCTCATCAATGACATCGGCAACATCGGAAAGATACACCGGTGCGCCGCTTTTGTAGCTCACAATAAGCGACCTGTAGTTTTCAGCAAAAAACAGTTGATCGTTAGCGCCTATTACATAGGCCTGCCGGGGGCCGTCAAAGCTCCCCTTGGCCTGATTGACGTTAGCGGCTGCTATGGCAGCCCTTATGTCCTCAAGCGTCAGGGCGTATGCGGCAAGTGCAGCGGGATTTGTGTGTACTCTGACAGCGGGTTTTTGTCCGCCGCTTTGGCTTACAAGGCCGACACCGGAAAGTTGTGAGATTTTCTGTACAAATCGGGTCTCAGCCAGGTCCTCCACCTGAAGAAGCGACAGAGTGTCTGAGGTCAGCGCAAGAGTGAGCACAGGAGCGTCAGCCGGATTTACCTTGCTATAGACAGGCGGGCTGGGAAGGTCTTTAGGCAGAAAGTTGAACGCCGCATTGATAGCTGCCTGAACCTGTTGTTCGGCAACATCGAGGTTTAAATCCAAAGTAAACTGGAGGGTTATGACTGAGCTTCCACTGGAGCCGGCGGAGGTCATCTGAGTGAGGCCTGGCATCTGTCCAAATTGGCGCTCCAGCGGAGATGTTATTGATGAGGTCATGACCTCAGGACTTGCGCCCGGATAAAACGTGCGAACCTGTATTGTTGGATAGTCAACCTGAGGAAGCGCCGATACCGGTAATTGGCGGTACGCTACCGCTCCCGCCAACAATACCGCCATCATAATGAGCGTGGTAGCCACAGGTCTCATGATGAAAAGACGTGAGATATTCATCACTTATGCTTTCGAATCGTGCTATCCTGAGATGGTTTTACCTGTACCTTGGCGCCGTCGGTTAGTCTGTCTGCACCACTTATGACAACTAACTCTCCGGCATTGACTCCCTCTTCTATGGCTGTTACATCTTTTTGGTTTTCACCGGGCTTAATAAACCGCATGGAAGTAGTGTTGTCGGAATTTACAACATAAACAAACATTCCCTTTTGAGTGCGTTGAATTGCTGAGGATGGCACAAGCACAGCATTATGTTTGAGGTCTAAAAGCAGTTTAACGTTTACAAACTGGTTAGGAAAAAGCTCGGTGTTTTCATTTGAAAATTTGGCTTTGAAGCGTACCGTACCGGTATTAACGTCTATTTGGTTATCTATTGTTAATAGTTCACCGGTGGCAAGCTTACAGCTTTGTTGTCTGTCATAGGCCTCAACAACAATAGTATTTCCTTTTTTTAATTTCTCAAGAGCACGTGGAAGGTTGTCCTCAGCGACGGGAAATACTACAGTTATGGGTTTAAGCTGTGTAATAACAACAATGGGAGCGGCATCAACGGCACGAATAATGTTTCCCGCATCTACCTGTCTTAGCCCGACCCTGCCGCTTATCGGCGCTGTCACCTTAGAATAAACCAGTTGAAGTTTTGCATTGTCAACCTGTCCTTTATCTGCTTTAGCAGAGGCCTCATACTGTTTAACCAGTGATTCCTGAGTATCAAGTTGTTGTTTTGAGACGGAATCGTGTTTAAACAGCATCCGGTATCTTTCCAAATCGAGTTGGGCGTTTTTGAGCTGTGCCATATCCTTTGCCAACTGTCCCTCGGCCTGAGTCAACTGGATTTCAAAGGCTCTGGGGTCTATTAGTGCTAAGAGGTCTCCTTTGTTGACAAGTTGCCCCTCTTCAAATAGAATTTCTACCAACTGGCCATCTACCCGGCTCTTTACGCTAACTGTACTCAGCGGCACTACAGTTCCAAGAGCATTAAGGTAAGTGCCGATATCTCCGGTTTTTGCCTCCGCCACTTCCACAGGTGGTATTTGAGAGGCTTTAGTCGTCTTATTATCTGAGGACGGTTTGCTCTCCGTGTTTTTCTTTGAATTACACCCGGAAGTACAGGCAATTACAAGCGCTAAAACCAACAATGTCAGCACTATTATTGCAGTGCGTTTTACTTCTGAGCGGGAAGCCGCCGTTTTTCGATTTATATTGCCGGTCAAAGTATTTTTTTATTGGATTATACAGAATCTATAATTCTTTTTTCAATTTCAATTTAATACCAATTCGCAGTCAAAAGTAAACGCAGGCGGCTGGGGGAAAGCGATGGAGGCGTACTATTGGGTACGCCCCGGAGCTTTTGACGAGGTCAACGAAGTTAGACGATTTACCCCTCGGAATTTCCGTTATAACAATGAGCGTCCACATTCCCGACTTCATCACTTCAAGCACAAAGTAGAGAGTTAGAAACGGCAGAAAATAAGGGGATAGAGATTGGGTTGAAAATGTAGTGCCCTGTTTTTTCGCCTTTTCCTTTTATATCAGCATGTTAGCTCTCTCAAGTGATGAAGTCAGGATAAAACACAGTAAAAACAGCTATATGCCGTCATTGCGAACCCCCGCAGGGGGTGTGGCAATCTCTTTTTTAATAAATTCAATAAGAACATACTTTTGTTTTTTGCTATAACTACCACGATTGATCCAAATTAATGAGATTTTAAGCGCATTTCTAAGTTAACATATTACGCCTGTGTCGCATATCTGTACGGCTCTCGTTCTATCAACATGCTTCTTATTATGCTACCTAAGCGTCTCGCTATTGCCGTTATCGCTCGTTTCACTCCACGACAGTACTTGATGAATTCGTATTTCTGACGCATTACACGGTTTAGTAACGGTATTTTGAAGGGTTTTAAGAAAATTTATTTTTTATTATCAAGGCGTTACGAAATGCCGAAGGGGGGACTCGAACCCCCATAGGTTACCCTACACGCCCCTCAAACGTGCGTGTCTACCAGTTCCACCACTTCGGCTTTAAAAAAAGCTATTGTACTACAAAAAATTATTTTTTTCAACTTTTATTTTATCCGCCACCACTACTCCTGCTCATTCACCTTCTTTTTGACGGTTTTCTTTACTGTGCTTTGTTTATCACTTGTTTTTTTAGTATCAGTTTTTTTCTTTACGCTATCCGATGCTTTCTTTGCGTCAGAGTTTTTTTTGCCGGGGTCCGCCCCACCCAGTTTTTCAAGTAACTGCTTGGCTTGCTCGGCTTCTTTTGACTGCGGATGCTCCTCTGTCAATTGCTGAAGGATTGTCTTTGCCGTTTTAACATCCTTTAGCTCATTAAAAGCCATTGCCTGCTTCAACTTTGCGGCAGGTACTTTGCTGCTTCCGGCAAACTTTTTAATCACCACATCAAACCCTAATATTGCATCCTCAAAACTGCCCTCTTTGTAATATGAATCAGCAATCCAAAAATGGCAATTAGGCACAAACGGGCTGGATGGAAACTCCTTTATTACTCTGGTGAATTTATCTCTCGCCTCTTTAGGTTTACCCGAGAGGAGGTCCTTGTACGCATCCTCATACAGAGTTTTGGTGTCGGCGGCATCCTCAGACTTTGTGGCGGCTTGTGCCTGTGCAGGTGTATCCTGTTTCTGAGGCTTCACCTGTGCCGGCGGCGGCGTTTGTGCAGGACTCAGGGATGTCTGCTTTTGTGCAGCTGGCTCCGTACGTTCCGCCTTTCCCTGAAACACCTTCAGTTCATTTTCAAGAGCATCCAGCTGCGCCTTTAACACATCCTTGTCTGTTTTAGTCTCAGCAAACATCCTGTCAACGTAGTATTTCCTTTCATCAAAACGCCCCGATAACTGCTGAAGCTCTCTGGTAAGATGTACTACTTTGGAGTTCAGCGACTCCTGATTCTCCCTCATCGCCGATAAAACATCTGTCTTTGCACCTGTCTTTGACGTTTCAGTCATTGACAAACGCTTTTGAATCTCTGTAATCTCCTCTTTTTGAGAAAGCTGGATTTTCCTCAGTTCCATAATCTCATTTTTCATTGTGCTGTACTCATTGCCCTGAGCACACGCCCCCAAAGCCATAAAAAAAATGACAGGGTATATTTTCAAAAATCTTAAACCCACAGTGTGGTCCCCCCGTTATCTGTTCAAAACAAAATGTGCCCTTCTGTTGGCGTTCCAGCAATTGTCATTCTGCTCAGTGCAAAGCGGTTTTTCTTTGCCGAAACTGATAGTTTCCATCCTCTCGGCGGCAACACCAAGTGAGACAAGGTAACTTGCAACCGACTGCGCCCTTTGATCCCCTAACGCCAGATTATACTCACTTGACCCTCTGTCGTCACAATGCCCCTCTATTAAAATTGTAATTGCAGGATTCTTTAACAGCCAGTCCGCCTTTGCCCTTAAAGATTGTTTATCCTCATCTAATATATCATATTTGTTATAAGCAAAATGCACATCTGTAAAAACTGTCTGCATTAAAGTCTTTATTTGCTCATCTGTTAGAGACTTGCCGCTTATTCCCTCTTTATCAATGTTTATACCGTCGTCAGTCCTTTGTGTCTTTACAGTTTTCTGTTTTTGGCTGTCATCCCGGATGGTTGTGTCCTTATCTGCGCAACCTGCTGCAAAAACCAAAAACGACATAATAACTACCAGATATTTCATCAGTGCTTCCTCCTGTGTTTAATGTGACCATGAGGGGCCGAAGGCCCTTATGTTTGCCGGAGATATTCTCCGTTGCTGCTCTCCGTTGGCGTTCATTATATATACACCCTTTGCTCCGTCACGTGTTGACGTAAAGGTTATATATCTGCCGTCAGGTGAAAAAGACGGCTCATCATTGGCGCCCTGATTTGTTAACTGAGTCAGCGCACCTCCGTCGGGGTTGACTGTAAAAATCTGAAAACGCCCCCCCTGCATTGAGGCAAATACTATCTTATCTCCCGCCGGCGACCACTCAGGCGATGTATTATAATTACCCTCGTAAGATACCCTCCTTACATCTGAGCCGTCAAAGCCCATAGTGTATATCTGCGGTGATGAGCTCTTATCTGATACAAACACTATCCTGGTGCCCTCAGGAGAGGTTGACGGGGAGACCTCTATACCGTCTGCATAAGTAATACGGCTAAGAACTTTTGTTGTAATATGCAGCATATAAATATCCGGCGTGCCCCTGGCTGAGGACGATAAAAGAAGATACTTGCCGTCAACAGTGAAATCCCCGGCAAGGTTAGTCCCAGGAGATGAAAACAAAAGGCTTTCCGATGCGCTGTCAAAATCCAGCATGTATATTGCCCACTTGCTGCTTCTCAGAGATGAATAGGCAAGCCTCTTACCGTCCGGTGCCCAATGTGGCTTCATTGTAACATCACCGCGGCTCACTATTTTTTTCATCCTCTGGCCGTCATAATCCATAAGATATATGGAGCGGCCTCCGCCTTCCTGTCCAACAAAGGCAATTTTGGAACTAAATATCCCCTTCTGACCGGTTATGGCCTCATATATGTCATCAGCTATGCGGTGGGCAAGGGGCCTTATCAAATCTTTCTTTGTCGTATATTTCTTTTTCATCATGGTGTTTGCCTCTGAAACATCATAGACGGCCACGGTGGCATTAATCTCACCACCCGGGCTCACCTCAAGGGTTCCCTTTACCACGGCATCCACACCAAGGGGTCTCCAATTCTCAGGGCTAAAAGGCGCTCCCGCACCCTCTACCTGTTTACTTTTCTCAAGCATCGCAAATAACCCAGTAAACCCCAGGTCTGATTCCACAGCATCTGAGACCTCTTTGCCCTCGGGCATCCCCAAAAAGTCCTGCACAGCTACCGGCAGCTTTCTCTGTCCAGGCGATGTTATATCCACATATAGTCTTGCCTCGGCACATACACTAATAAATAACACCACCGTTGTTAAGAATACCCCTGCAAACAATTTTTTCATAGTCAAACTCTATCCCCCATAATTATTAAAAATCATCCTTAAAATTTGCTCCAAATTCAAAATTATCATAAGGCGGCTGCGGCAAAGGAACTGACTTTGTTACAGCCGCAAGCGCCGAACGATCATAAAATACGTTTCCTGATTTTTTTTCCAGCTTTATGTTTTCGATTTGGCCGTTTCTCTTTATCGTAAAAGTAACCACGGCAAGCAGGCCTTTTTTCCCGGCCTCCGGATATACCCATCTCTTTTTAATATGGGCGCTTACAAGCACTGCATATTCATCTGAAATAACATTACCGGTTGAGGGCGCCGCACCCTCACCTGTGCCGGCTGGATGCTGCCCCTGCTTTGCCGCATTACGGCCTATATCCGCCACCGCTCTCTGCATTGCATGTTGTTGTATCTTTCTCTTAGCTTTTAATGCTGCTATACGCTCCTCTACTGAACCTATGTCCTCCTTAGACGTCTCCTTCTTTAGAGGTTTTTCATCCGGCTTTGGCGTATCCTTTTTCTCATTTGCTTTCTCCGTTTCTTTGGCCTTATCTTTTACTTTGGCCTTTTCAGGTTCCGTACCTTTGTCTTTTTCTAAAGTCTTCTCAGGTTTTTTTGTTTCCTTTTTAGCAGGCTTTTCCAGTTTTACCTCTTTTTTTACTTCCGGTTCTTTCAATTCAGTTTTGCTGGGTTTTTCCGGTTCCTTTTTAACCGGCCTTGTATCAGTATCCTCAACCTGCGGCTCAGGCTCCGGCTTTTTAACTTCAGGGGCCTTTACAGGCTCCCCCTTTGACGGTAAATTCTTAGCAGATGTTTTAAGCGCAGAAACAAGATTTACGGTATAAGCCTGTGGCATGTTAAACTGCGGCTGTCTCTTAACAACGTACATCAGCAACATAAAGGCTGCAGCGTGAATAATCAAAGATGCCAGTGCCGCTAACTGAATACTCGGTTGCTTCATTATTTTTCATTTACTTTAGGTTCTGTAACAAGGCCAAGCTTTTCTATTCCAGCCGCTTTTATTTCAGCCATTAACTCGGCTACACGGCCATAAGGGACGGTTTTATCAGCCTCCAGGTAAACATCAGGATTTATAGTGCTCACACTTTTAAGTTTATTTATCAGCGCATCTTCAGTCATTTTCTCCGTATTGAGGTAAAGCAACCCGTCCTTTTTTATTGTAACAGTGAATCTTTCCTGATTTGGAAGCGATGACCCTTTAGTCTTAGGCAGCTCAATATCAAGGCCTTGCTTCATCATCGGGGCGGTGACCATAAATATCACCAACAAGACCAGCATAACGTCAACAAGTGGGGTTACATTTATCTCCGAAAGGGCCGACCTACTTTTTTCTACTTTCAATAATTAGTCCCTCAAAAAAGGCTTGCAGATCCTCTGAAAAATCCTCCATCTCAACCATCATTCTTTTAGCCATGCTTAGATAGTAGTTATAACCAATAACAGCCGGAATTGCTGTTGCAAGGCCGGCGGCGGTTGTAATCAGAGCTTCCGCTATGCCGGGAGCCACCACGGCAAGGGAAGCCGACCCCGCAGCCCCTATACCCTTAAAAGCGTTCATAATGCCCCAAACCGTACCAAAGAGTCCGATAAACGGTGTGGTCGAACCGGTTGTGGCAAGGAAATTCAAATATCTTTCAAGACTTGCCGTTTCAAGCGCACCGTATCTGTTTAGTGCCCTTCTGATTCCATCAGGCCCTGATATATCCTTGTCCTCATACACTGCGGCGTAAATATTCGCTAGCGGACTTACCGTGCATGACCTGGCTAACTTATTTAATCCCCCAGGCTCTTTACCCGCTCTGAAGTATCTTACAAAATCCTGCGATTCTCTCTTACCCTTTGAAAAAAAACGCCACTTATAAATTATTATTCCCCATGAAACAACCGAAAACACCACAAGAGTCAGCATTACGCCCTTAACAACGTATCCGGCTTGCAAAATTAAATTTATAACAGTGTGTTCCATTCTAAACTAACTCTTAGTTTACAGAAATTAATAAATAAAGTCAAATTGATTTTTTTTAGTTTTAGATTTAAATTTGCTGAGAGAGCTGCTTTACTTTATTTAACAAAAACAGCCTGTTACATTTCCCTCATAGTTTTAGGCGCTTAAGTGTGTTGAGCTTAAAAAAAAGCTATTGACAAATTTTTTTTAACATAGTATAAAAGTAATGTGAGGAGGTATGAGAGATGGAATTTCTAAAAAAAACCATAGTATGTTGTATTATAGCTTTATTTATAATATTTCTTATGCCATGTGCCGGTCAGACAAGTAGTTCCGTTTATTATTATCTTCCTTTCTTATCAACAAATAGCGCAGTTGTTACTTACTGTATAGCATCAAACACATCTACATACAATGTGACAACGATGACATTTACAGTAATGGCATCTTCACATGCCGAGGCCTCTCAAACTGCACAGTCATTTTCTACCACATTGAATTTAGCTAAAGGTAGAACAATTCTCTTTTCCTTTAATGAACAAAAAGTGTATGTAGATAGTACATCTGCGATAGATATTTCCTCATATACAGGGACTAACAGTAACTACGGCGCTACTTTAAAGTTCCTCTCTACAACCGATAGCAGTATAAATTGTAAAAACATACTTTTGGCATGTTTTCAGGGGACCACTACTCCAAAGCGCAACATCGTGGGATATCTCTGTGAAGACGACAGTACCTCAGGGCCTGGAAGCAACTTTAACCTTATAGGTTATTAAAAGCCTCCAATGGCTGACGCAAGGCAAAAACAAAGATTTTTTTTATCAAAGACGCTTATTAAAGCATTTATTATAGTTTTTTTGTTATGTGTTTTAACTGAGTTAATCGTAAGTGCAGCTACTTATACAATAACTATTTATAAAACCGGCACTGGTACCGGCTCTGTCACCTCATCATCCGGCACCATCACATGGAGCGGAAATACAGGAACTATCTCTTTTGATAATTCCACAACTTCAGTTTATTTCACTCCGGCAGTGACCTCAGGTTCAGTCTTTGGCAGCTGGAGTGGATGCAGCTCAGTGGCAAGCTCCAACAACACTTGTACAGTTTCAATAGACTCCAACAAGTCCATCACTGCTAAATTTAACGGGGTTGATGTATATACTTTAACTGTCTATAAAACCGGTATAGGCAAAGGTACTATTGCAGATTCTGCAGGTAATTTATCTTTAAGTTCCGACAACGCTACAACCGACAACATTTCAACCTCCTATCAGTACAATGTCAATACAAACGTTTACCTCACAGCCACTCCAAAAAGCGCAAATTATATATTGTCCTATTGGGAGAACTGTGACAGCGTTTACGACAACGGAACCTGCGCCGTTACAATGTCGTCAAACAGGAATATATTGGCAAGATTTTCAGGGGTATATAACGTTACCTACACGTTTCCTTATGTCAGTGCACATGCCTCAGGAGTTATTTATTGTATTGTTTCCAATTTTTCTCAAGACAATGCTACAACGGACGGACTTGCCATTATGAGTGCACAGGATAGTGCCACATCACAGAAATATTATTATTTCCAGTCAAATTTGGCTCTCAGAAAAAAAAGAACTACATATCTTCTGTTTAGTTCCCGTGCTGCCGCCCTTGGTGACAACTTAACTACATCTGATAACGCCACAAATGTTAATTATTCATCAGAGATTTCAGAAGATGCCACATACAGTGTTAAGTTAAAATTCACATCAACGGGTGGACCGGGAATATCAGGTATAAGCTGTAAAAATATCCTTATATCATGCTTTCAGGGCACCACACTCCCTAAAAGAAATATTTTGGGATACACATGTGAAGATGACACCACAGCCGGCCCCGGCAAGAAAAACATTCTTATAGGATATTAGGCTTTCACACTTTGCATTTGTTAAAATTTATATATTTAAGGAGCGATTATGGAGATAAAAGTAAGTTTTGGAGAGGGAAAAATAGTAAAAGCAGAGTTTGGTGACTTTTTAGTACCTACGGACCAATCGGTAAAAAACGGTGGATATGGAACAGCACCGGAGCCCTTTATGTATTTTCTGTCCTCGATAGGAACTTGTGCAGGAATATATGTGCTTGGATTTTGCCAAAAAAACAATATTCCTACCGAAAATATTACACTTGTGCAGCGAAACGATTTTGCTCCTGACGAAAGCGGTAAAATAAGACTTTCCAGGGTATCCATAGTTATACAGGTACCACCGGATTTTCCTGAGAAATACTATGATGCGATAATCAGGGTTGCCGACCAGTGTGCTGTTAAAAAGACAATTATGTCACCCCCTGAATTTGATATTAAAACGGTGGTTCTTACATAAACAAATTGACATCCTGGTAATAAAAGGTGTAGAATTATCTCAGTCCGGGGCGATTAGCTCAGAGGTGGAGCGCTGCCTTCACACGGCAGAGGCCGCAGGTTCGAGCCCTGCATCGCCCACCATAGTTTAACGCTTGCTATAAATATTTAGTCAGAGGCTTTCACTGTTTGCCGGGTATAAAAAATCGTGAAAATAATAATCGCATTGAGCATAAGCCTGCTCTTTTTTTTCCTTGTAGTGCCTTTAAAATCAGGGGCTTATGAAAATCTTTTAATCAATGGCGGCTTTGAGGAAATAAAAGACAAGAGGCCTGCCGGGTGGAACGAGCTTTTTTGGCATTATAGAACCGGTACGGTATATACCTGGCTCTCCGGCATATCACCTTTTGAGAAAAGTCTTTGTTTAAGTCTGAAAAACATGGAATTCGGAGAGAGTCAGATTATTCAGCCGCTATGGGTTAGTTCCGCAACAGTTTATAAAATTACATGTATGGTAAAGGCAAAAGGAGTGAGTCCCTCAGGAGCAGGTGCATACGTAGGACTCAGAGAACGCCAAGTTGTAAAGCCCGGGGTTTTACCTGGAACTTTCGGCGATATGTATGGAAATTACAGGGCTGACGGCGGATACTCTGCTTATCTGTATGACTCATCTGATAAGTGGATTTCTCTGTCGGCAACAGTTAAAACCACTGAGACTCAAACAGGACTGTGGGCTGTCTTAGGGCTTGGCGCCTACGGGAGATTTTCAAAAGGTGAGGTGTTTTTCGACAACTGCTCTGTAACCATGGGTAGTGTCAGTGAGAAGAATATCTATTATTTTATGAGTAAAACTATCTCCAACTTTTTGACAATTTCAGGTTATGAAGCACGATTTGTTATTTATAATACAACCATAGGAGCGGTGTTTTTTGTAATATGTCTTTGGGGAATTAAAAACCGTTTTTCTATAAATGTTGCCGGACAGGCTTTAGATGTAGTGTTTTTGGCGGCTTTTGTATTGCGTATTTTGGTTACTTTTTATGTTGATGGGTATCCATATGATATAGAGTTGTTTAAAAAGTGGGCTCTTTATATTGGTGAAAAAGGACTCGGAAGTTATTATTCAGGTGAGATTTTTGCCGACTACCCTCCTATATATGTTTATGTTCTTTATGTGCTGCAATGGCTCAGGCGAATATTTTCGATTGCGCCGGATTCAAATTTGTTTATGGTGTTGTTGAAGATTCCGGCAATCACAGCTGATCTTTTATCAGGACTTTTAATTTATAAGACTGCTAAACAAAAGGGATTAGATTCATCCATGTCAGTTGTGCTTTCTTCACTGTATCTTTTTAATCCGGCAATTATAGTAAATTCCAGCGTATGGGGACAGGTTGATTCAGTGTTTACTCTGGTATTGGCTCTTGCGGTGTGGTTATTGGTAAACGGCAGGATTGAAAAATCAATAACTACCTTTACACTAAGCATTTTAATTAAACCGCAGGGACTTTTACTTACACCTGTATATCTGTGGGCTTTTATATATAGCAAGGACAAAATCAGGTATTTTTATTCATTTATTATAAGTATTATTTTGTTCTATGCGGCCTTTATACCATTTTATGGAAAAATAGACTTAATAGCGCCTCTAACGTATTTTGCCGGGAAATTTACTCAATACCCGTATGCCGTAAACAGTGCTTTTAATCTATATTCCTTGTTTGACGGCATGAGTGTACCGGAAGGAAGTGTTTTCTTTTTTGGTATCAGCTACAAAGCTGCAGGCCTTTTTATTGTTTTGACAGGTATTATTATTTCGTTGTACGCCTACAGCAACAAGAAGGATATAAATCAGGCTTATTTTACGGCATTTTTCTTATTTTCATTTTTTTATGTGTTTGCAACAAAGATGAATTCCCGCTATCTTTATCCGTCATTAATTTTTGCAATTTTTACCTTTATTACAACCGGAGATTTGAGGATAATGCTTCTGTACGCGTTTTTTTCTCTCTCTATGTTTGTCAATGATTCCCATATCCAGTATCTGTCTGTGCACAGTGTTTATCACGTTGAGTTTTTTACGCTTTTTATGAAAACCGTCTCCGCCTTAAATATAATTGCAGTCCTTTATCTTATTTATTTGTATCTGACTGAGGGTAGCTGCCGAGATGGTAAGAAAGTTTGATTTTATCAATTTTTACAACACTGTTACGATATTTTCTATGTATAATAAAGTAGCTGGTGACAAGAAATTTAGGTTTTGTGTAGAAAAACGAGGGGGTGAATTGACATTACATTATAAATTGTAATATAATCTCAAATTAACAAGTGATTTATGGAAAATAAACCGTATTAATTAATCAACGGCGGTGGAGGATTTATGGACGAGAGGGAGAAAGCAGAATTAGAGGATTTGGCAAAGAGAGCAAGTCAGTTGGCATCCTCAAAAGAGGGCAGAGCAAGCATAGAGGCAGTATTTAAACTTGCTGAGGATACTTCAGATGAACTTGAAAGAATGAGACGTATTGACCCTCAAATCCTTACAATGAGATTAAGGTAGGATGTCCCTTATATATGAAGTTGTTCCTTATAGAGTGGATGAATTGTGTAAGTTACTCTGCAATAGTTGTTTTGCCTCTGCTTCTGAAATCACAAGCAAACTACACATAGTTTATTTTGCAGAGTACTTTGATTATATCAAAGCAAAAACTATTGTCGTTGAATATGAATATATTGACAGGGATTTTTTAGAGGATTATGCCCGTTATTATGTAAAGTGTTTTAAAGATTACAAAAGAAAATGTAAGCGATTGCATTTTTTTAAAGAGCCGTTTTCACAGTCTGATTTTACTATATTCCTACAAGAACCTTCTGACTCATTTCGTGAAAAGTTGAACGATTCATATCTTGGTTTCATAGTAGTAAAACCACTGCCAAGGACAGTTATTGGGCGCACTTGCCTCACAACATATTCTGATGACAAAAGAAGAAAGTTTCCTTCAACTAGACGGTACACTATAAATCTTTTTGGTATAGCACTTAGTGTGGAAACACTTGCTTATCAGGAGCAGGACAGCGTAGCAGCAGCTTGTGCTACCAGTGCTCTGTGGTCAATTTTTCAAAAAACAGGCCGGATATTCCATCACCATATTCCTACTCCTATAGAGATTACAGAAACGGCAACATCAAATTTGCCGACTCAAAGCAGGAGTTTACCAAACGATGGCTTAAACATAGAACAAATGGCAGTAGCAATTAGAAATGTAGGCTTGGAACCACTCTTTGTAAGTGTTGACAATGAATACACTTTGAAAAGCACGATGTATTCATATTTGAAAGGTGGAATACCGCTGGCGTTTGTTGTGAGACTTGTGGACACATCCTCTAAACCAAATAAATATTACAGTTCTGATCTCCATGCTGTAGCTATATCAGGTTATAGTATTGGAAAGCCATCCCCAACACCCCATACTGGTTTTCTAACAATTGCATCTCAAATGGATAAGATTTATGTTCATGACGACCAGGTTGGCCCTTTTGCCAGAATGATAATTGATGGAATAAATGTAGAGATTGATATCGGTGATAATAAAACAGGAAGTTACTATAGTATTTCATCGTCATGGCGAGGAAAAAATAAAAAAGTAGGTTCGGTAAGAGCACTTCCTTTCGCTGTCCTGATACCTCTGTACCATAAAATCAGGATTCCTTATTCTTTTATTGAAACAATAATAATGAACTTTGATTTTTTTGTTGAATATTTAAGAAACGAAAAATATTTTTCACATAGTGAGCGCTTGAAATGGGATATCTTTCTTTCAACATCAAATGATTTTAAAAGATTGATTTTGCAGGAAGGTCTTTTAAAAGGTATCTATTTGAAAGATGTACTTACATGTCAAATGCCAAGGTTTATTTGGAGAGCATTGGCTTATATCGGTGACGCACCTGCAATTGAGCTAATATTTGATGCTACAGACATTGAACAAGGCGCCTTGCTGATAACCATAATTAAATACGATAAAATGTTCTACAATAGAATAAAGACAATTGTTACCCAGACTACAGTTAACGACATTATGCTTAATACTCAGTTACGGGTGATTGCCATGTGGTTTAATAAAAACCCCTAATTTCTGCAGTAGATCGAAATGATAATAAGAATAAAAAGCAAGGGAAAGGCAAAGCCTTCCCCTTGCTTTGTCTGTTACCTGAAACTAAGCCTTACCTGCGCTTCCTAATACATTTTCGTTTTTGTACTTAATCATCTTAATGAGTTCGTCTCTGGCCGGACCCAGGTACTTTCTGGGGTCAAACTCTTTAGGGTTTTCAGCAAACACTTTTCTGATTACTGCGGTAACGGCCAGTCGTCCGTCACTGTCTATGTTTATCTTACAAACGTTGGAGCCTGCGGCTCTTCTGAGTTGTGCCTCTGAGACGCCGACAGCGTTATCCATTTTTCCACCGTATTTGTTTATCATATCCACGTATTCGGGAACGACTGAGGACGCCCCGTGCAGGACTATTGGAAAGCCGGGAATTCTCTTCTGTATCTCCTCTAAAATGTCAAAACGCAGCGGAGGCGGCTCCTCACCGGGTTTTACCTTAAACTTAAAGGCACCGTGTGATGTCCCAATTGATATAGCAAGGCTGTCAACTCCGGTTTTCTTCACAAAATCCTCAACCTCTTCAGGCTTAGTATAATGGCTGACCTCAGACTGTACATCGTCCTCAATGCCTGCCAACACACCCAACTCTCCCTCAACCGTAACGTTGTTGGCGTGGGCATATTCCACAACCTTCTTGGTAAGGGCTACGTTTTCGTCATAGGGGTGGTGTGAGCCGTCTATCATCACTGAGGAAAACCCTGAATCCACACAAGACTTACAAAGCTCAAACGTATCGCCGTGGTCAAGATGAAGGGCTATGGGAATATTGCCGCCCATATCTTTCATCATCTCCACCGCACCCATTGCCAGATAGCGTAAAAGGGTCTGATTGGCATACTTTCTCGCTCCACTGGATACCTGAACAATGACCGGAGATTTAGACTCCACGCAACCAATTATTATGGCCTGAAGCTGCTCAAGATTATTGAAATTATAGGCCGGAACTGCATAGTGGCCTTCCATGGCTTTTTTAAACATCTCTTTGGTATTAACAAGACCAAGGTCTGTGTACTTCACTGCTCCCATGTTTCCCTCCGATTTAGAATTTTTACAATCTTAAAAGATTGACACAATTTTCAAATCAATATTAATTAATAAACAGGTGTTTTGTCAAGTTTATACGATTCAGGATTTCACCTAAAAATTTAATACCAAGTTGCACTCATACCAAGTATAAGTCAAAATCTGCGATAAGCGGTGCATGGTCTGAGGGTTTAAGGGTTTTCTTCCTTCGCGGCCAAACATCAACCTCAACAGAGAGTAAACTTTTAATTAAATCTTTTGTGGCAAATATATAGTCAATCCTGAATCCCTCATCTTTCCATATGGCAGCACCGTATGCCCACCATGTGTATTGTCTGACATCTGGATGCAAATGCCGGAATGTATCAACCATGCCGAACTCTGTAACCCTTTGTAACGCCGCTCTTTCCTCCGGCATGGCTGCTACTGCATCATTGTAGAGAGCTGGATTATAAATATCAATATCGCCTGCGGTTATATTAAAATCACCCGCAATCAGAATATTTTTCTTATCTGCCGTCTCCGCCTCCATGTGATTCATAAGAGCCCTGTACCAGTCTAATTTATAATGGTACTTTTCAGTGCCGCGCACATCACCATGAGGGGCATAAACATTTATGATTCTAACAGTGCCGATATCTGCTTGGATAATTCTTTTCTGGGATTCCGGTGTGTCATGGAGAAATCCTTTTTTAACATTGACAATTGGGAGTTTTGAACATATTGCCACGCCGTTGTAAGCTTTTTGGCCGAAGGTTTCACAGTGGAAACCAAGGGAGTTGAAGAAATCATGAGGAAATGCCTCATCCACAGTTTTCAGCTCCTGAAGGCAAAGCACATCAATATCGTTTTGGCGCCTCTTCAACCACTCAGCAAGTAGCTCAAGGCGCACCTTTACGGAGTTTACATTAAATGTACATATCTTCATGGTTGTCTTTGCTCACTAGTGTTATACCAAGCTGCCTGAAGGCTGCCCTTTTTTAGGCCACAGGGGCTTATTCTTTCTTTTACCCACTTAAAACGTGAAAGAGCCATCTTTATCTTATTGTAATTCGTGGTTTTTGGGGATTGCATATTTCTTTCAGCATTTTTACGTACTCAATGAAAGTTTCGCTGTCGGTAAAGCCTGTATCAGTGCTGTATGAGGAGACAGATAGTAGGTTAACCATCTTGTTGTCATGTTTAACCTTAAAATAATCGCCGCCGCCGGCAAGGTAGTTACTTGTGGCTATCCGATATATTCCGTCCATCTCCATTGGTTCTGTTTTAGTGCCTGTTGCCGGAGAGATTTCAATATTTGATACCCGCTGCCCGGCAGGTTTTTGTAAGTTTATAGTAAATGTAAACCCTGAGATATACATAAAGGGAGGTGGTTTTGATTTATCAGCGTAGAAGCTTATCATATTCTCAAGGGCCTCCTTAAACTCACTGCCTTTAACGTCTAATACATATATTGTGTTATTAAAGGGCATTATTGTGTAGATATCCCCAATGCTGACATCCCCTTTTATTAAACCTGCACGCACGCCTCCGCCGTTAACTATGGAGAGCCGTGTGTTTAAGTTGTGTGTCCTGTACAGAAAGCTGTCGGCTATATGCACCCCGGGGCCCTTGTCGTTTCCTCTGGGCATATTTTCCAGAGCTGTTGCCACAATGGTTTTCTTAAGAGACTCCAGAGGTTTTTGGTAATTATCAAGTTTATTTTTTGCTGATGGAGTTTCTGTAAAACTCACAAACTTTGTAACTCTTAGTTTACTGTTTGCCTCTGTTGTCAGATTATCAAAAGTCTCCATGTATGGTTTTTCATCATTAGCGGGACTCAAAAGCATAATGGGTGAGGGCTCATAAGCCATGATCTCTCCGCCGCTATTAAAAAACACTTTTATAAAACCCAGCTGCTTTGCATGTTCCCAACTCTGAAGCACCAGCACCAGATTACCGTCTTTGCCCTTAATCTCCTTAGGGTAACGGTCTGCCGGCCAAAACCCATAGTTTATAAGCCCTTCTTCACCTAAAAGCGTATGTGAATGCCCTCCCACTATAATATCTACTCCTGAGATTTTTTCTGCAAGTTTAAGGTCAATGTCATAGCCAACATGTGTCAGCAGGATTATTATATTAATACCCTTGCTTTTTAGTTCCGATACATAGCGCTCCGCCGTCTTAAACAGATCATCGAACCTTATCTTCCCCCCTGGACTTGATAACTGCGCAGTCTCAACCGTTGTAAGTCCAACTACTCCCACTTTCCCGCCGTTTATTTCAAATACCCTGTAAGGCTCAATAAGCCCTGCTAAGTTTTCCTCGTTAGAAACGTCAGTGTTTGCCGACACTACTGTAATGCCTTTGCCGTCCTGTGATTTTAATGATCTCAGAAAATTTGCCAAAACCTGAGGCCCTCTGTCAAACTCATGATTGCCCACAGTGGTAGCGCTTAGAGCCATGAAGCGGTAAAAATCACTGTCGGCGGCGCCCATGTACTTAGAGAAGTAAAGTGTGCCGGTAAATGTATCACCGGCATGAAGAAAAAGAAGATTTTCGTGCTTATTCCTTAAATACTCAATAGCACCACTTAGGCGGGTAAAACCGCCAAGACCGACGACAATCTCAGACTTATTATATTTAAGTGCCACCTTTGCCGGCTCCAAATGAGCGTGTGTATCGTTTATGTGGGCAATGGAGAGACAGTAGGCCTCTGCAGGGGAAATATTCTGAGCACTTTGCTTTGAAACTTCAGCACTACTGCATGACAAAATTGTAAGTAAAAAGAATACTGCAGATAAAGAAAGAAAGCGTCTGACCGGAGGGTATTTAAAACCGGTCAACAACTTCATTGGATAAAAAGTGCTGATTTTGCAAACTCAAGGAATTTACCTGGGAATATTCCGATTACAACAACCATAGCTGCAGAGACAGCCAGTGCTACCTTCAAATACAACGAATCAGAAACAGCCGTTTCCACCTCAGGCTCCTTCATATACATAAACATTACCACCCGGAGATAGAAAAACGCCGATATCACACTTATTAAAACCGCCACTGCCGCAAGTGTTATATAACCCCTTTGAATGAGAGCGGTAAAAATATAAAATTTTCCAATAAAACCTGCTGTTGGAGGTATCCCTGTAAGTGAAAACATAAAAACCATCATAAGCATTGCTACCGCAGGGTGTGTTTTAGCCAGCCCCAGATAATCCTTTAACTCATCACCGATAAAATTCCCCGTCCTCAGCATAATAACCACTGCAAATGCTCCCACATTCATAAACATGTAAATGAGCATGTAGTTCATGGTGGCACTAAGCCCCTGGGAGGTTGCCGCAATGATACCAAGGAGAGCGTACCCGGCATGGGCTATTGATGAATACGCAAGCATTCGCTTAATGTTGGTTTGTGATATTGCAAGGACGTTACCAACAATCATAGTGGCAACAGAAATTGGAATAAGAAGTTTTACCCATTCAATCTGTAAATAATAAAGAGCCACAAAGAAAACTTTACCGACAATAGCAAACCCTGCCGCCTTTGGCCCAACTGACATAAATGCGGTAACACTTGTCGGTGCCCCCTCGTACACATCCGGGCTCCACATATGAAACGGCACTGCCGCTATTTTAAACCCCACTGCTGCAACAAACAGAGCCACAGAAAATAAAAGGAGCGGTTTTGCTCCATCAGGTCCCATGGCAATCACTGAAGTTGCAATTTTGTTGAAATCCAGTGACCCCGTGGATCCATATAGCAGTGAAACAGCAAAAAGTAAAATAGCCGTTGAAAATGCCCCAAGTAAAAAGTACTTTATCGCCGATTCCGTGGATTTTGTGTCGCTTCTTAAAAAACCGCACAAAACGTAAATACTCAAAGACATCAGCTCAAGCCCCAGATACAACACTATCAGATTCCCGGCAGAGGCAATAGACATCATTCCAATGGTGGCAAACACCAGCAGGGCATAGTACTCGCCGTGGAGAGCTTTCTCAGTTTCAAGGTACTTGACGGAAATCAGGGTTGATAAAAGAAGGTTTATGATGAAAATGGTTTTAAAGAAATTACTGTAAGAGTCCGCCACGTACATACCGTCAAAAAGGATTCCTGTTGAACTCTTAATAAAATAGAAAGCAATAATTGCTCCTGTAAGCGTAACAAGCGCAAGTATCTCTTTTTTCCCTGTTATAACATCCAACATAAGAAGTAAAAGGCCCAGCACAACTAAAACCAGCTCCGGCACCATCGGCATTAAATTTGGAAATGTCATTCTACCTCCACAGCTATTTATAAACCGCCGTAATGTCCAATGCAGCTTTTACAGTGCCGGCAGTGCCGGCCCTGTTTAATAATTTGCCGATGCTCACATCCATAAACCCCAAGAAAACGTTTGGATAAAACCCTATCCAAAGAACCAGCAACAGAAGGGGCAGCAGCGTGATAATCTCCCTGGCGCCCAAGTCCTTAATCCCCCTGATACCCTCCTTAACATCAGTAAAAAATATCTTCTGATACAGGTTAAGCATATACACGGCGCCTATTATAATTCCTGTAGCTGCCAAAACACCTGCCGCCTTGTTAGCGGTAAAGCCACCCAAAATAATCAAAAATTCACCGACAAAACCATTAGTGCCGGGAAGCCCGATTGAGGCAAGTGTAAATAATATAAAAAAAGCGGCAAACACAGGCATAACGTCAGCAAGTCCGCCGTAATCTGAAATCAACCTCGTATGGGTTCTCTCATAGACCATACCAACGGCAAGGAACATACCACCGGTTACAACACCGTGGTTAATCATCTGAAGAATCCCGCCCTGAACACCCTGTGTGTTTAGAGCAAAAATGCCAAGGGTGACAAAGCCCATATGACTTACAGAGCTGTAGGCAATCAGACGCTTAAGGTCAGTTTGGCTAAAGCAGATGATTCCTCCGTATATTATGGCAATCACTGAAAGCACTATCATGCAAGGGGCCATAGCCCGGGCGGCGTCAGGAAACAGAGGTATGGAAAACCGTAAGAAACCGTAAGCACCCATTTTTATAAGTATAGCGGCAAGCAGCACACTTCCTGCGGCAGGGGCCTCGGTGTGAGCATCCGGCAGCCACGTGTGCACCGGAAACATCGGTACTTTCACTGCAAATGCCGCAAAAAAAGCCCAAAACAACACTATCTGCATTTTGTAGGGAAGCACTGCGCTCATAAGCCTTAAAATGTCAAATGTGCCGGTGTATAGATACAGAGCAATGATGGCAACAAGCATCAGCACACTGCCGATTAAAGTATAAAGAAAGAACTTTATCGCAGCATAAATCCTCTTAGGCCCACCCCATACGCCGATTATCAAGTACATGGGGATAAGCATAGCCTCCCAGAATATGTAAAACAAAAACATATCCAAAGAGCAAAACACCCCTATCATAAATCCCTCAACCAACAGCAGAGAGATAAAAAACTCCTTCACTTTATCCTTAATAGCATTCCACGAAACCAGTGTGCAGAGAATTGCCGAGAGAGTCGAAAGCAGCACCATCAGCACACTTATGCCATCCACCCCTATGTAGTAACTTATATCAAAGGCTGGTATCCATAAGTGGCGCTCGACAAACTGCATCACCTCCGCCGTTTTATTAAATTTAAAAAACAGAGGCAGCGAGAAAATAAAATTCAACAGCGTTATTGTCAGAGCAGTCCACTTAATTGCCTTTTTATTTTCCCCTCCGATAACAAACAACAAAAGACCGCCCAGTATCGGTAAAAAGATAATCGTACTTAATAAATAGTTGCCGTCGTTCATTGACAATACCTTCCTCTACAGAGCTTTGATAAGATTACAAGCAAGAGAATAAGCACTCCGGCCGCCATGTACATGCAATAGTGAAGGACTATGCCGGTTTGAATTTTTCTGAGTTTCTTGCCAAACCAGCCAACCAGCGCAGGCAGGCCGTTAACAATACCCTCGATTAAGACACCGTCTGTTACTTTATTTATTACTGTCCCTGAAAACCAGTAGGCAGGTTTTACAATCATCAGGCCGTAAAGTTCATCCACATAGTACTTGTTGTAGAGGATTTTATGTACAAGGGAGAAATTCCTTGCAATTGCATCAGGAATCTTTGTGTTTTTGATATAAAAATAATAAGCCGCTAAAATTCCGGTTACAGCAACCACAACTGAGGAGATCATTACAAACCACTCCTGAGAAACGCTTCCATGTGGTTTAGGATGCCCCACAACCGGAGCTAAAAAGGCAGCAAAGCTGTTGTGGCCGCCAAGGACGTGAGGAATTCCGGCATATCCGGCACCCACTGCACCCACTGCCAACACAACAAGAGGCACGGTCATGTTTGACGGTGATTCGTGAAGATGATGTTCCTTTTCATGCCCACCTCTGAAACTACCGTGGAAGGTCACATATATTAGTCTGAATGAATAAAAGGCTGTAAGAAGGGCTGTTATTACCCCCAGCAGATACACAAACTTACCGGCTCCGTCACCGTGGGCAAATGCCATCCAGAGGATTTCATCCTTACTGAAAAACCCTGACAGCCCGGGAATTCCGGCAATACTCAGTGAGGCCAAAAGCATGGTCAGGTATGTAACCGGCATGTGTTTTTTCAGACCTCCCATCATGTTTATATCCTGCTGTCCTTCCATGGCATGAATAACTGACCCTGCGCCCAAAAACAACAGCGCCTTAAAAAACGCATGGGTATAAAGATGAAAGATTCCGGCGGCAAAAGCACCAACCCCGCAGGCTACAAACATATATCCCAGCTGGCTAACCGTTGAGTAGGCTATCACACGTTTTATATCGTTTTGAACAAGCGCAATTGTGGCCGCAAAAATGGCGGTTACCCCGCCGGTTACGGCAACTACAGCCATCGCCGTTGGAGATAAAACAAATATTGCATTAGTCCTTGCCACCATAAACACACCGGCTGTCACCATCGTTGCGGCATGTATGAGGGCGCTGACAGGCGTGGGGCCCTCCATTGCGTCAGGAAGCCACACATGAAGCGGAAGCTGCGCCGATTTCCCCACCGCTCCACAAAACAACAGAAGCGCTATCACTGTCATTAAATCAAAACCATGCCCTAATATATTGATTGTCTGACCTATAAAAACCGCAGGTTCTTTAAACACGTCTGCGTAGTGAAGCGACCCGAAAGTCAGAAATATTAAAATTACCCCCAGGCCAAATCCAAAATCACCAAACCTGTTGACAATAAAAGCCTTTTTGGCGGCATCCGCCGCTGATTTCTTTTGATACCAAAACCCTATTAAAAAATAGGAACATAACCCCACAGCCTCCCACCCAAAGTACATCTGCAGAAAGTTGTTTCCCATAACCAGCATAAGCATGGAAAAAGTAAAAAGACTCAGAAAAGCAAAAAACCTGTAATAGCCCTTATCCCCATGCATATACCCAACGGAATAAATATGAACGAGCAGGCTTACGGAGTTGACCACTATCAGCATCACCGCAGTTAGCGGATCTATGAGAAAACCTACCGAGACTTTAAAACTGCCGGAGGTTATCCACGTGTATAAATCTTCATCAACGATTTTACCGCCAATGACATCTGTCAGTGCAGACAGTGAACACACAAAGGCCCCGGCAACACCTGAAAGCGCTATCCAATGCGCCCTGGTTCTTATCACCGTTTTACCCAAAAGTATATTAACTATGAACGCTAAAAGGGGAAGCGCAGGTATTAATACATACTTTAGTGCCATCCCTATCCTCTCATCTCATTAATTTCATCAACTGTTATGGTTTCCTTGTTTCTAAACAACAGAATAACAAGTGCCAGTCCTATAGCGGCCTCCGCCGCCGCCACCGCTATTATCATAAAGACAAGTATCTGCCCCGCTAAGTCCTCCATGTAGTGGCTAAAGGCAACCAGGCTTATGTTGACGGCATTGAACATTATCTCAACCGACAGAAGCATTATTATCAAATTCCTTCTGGTGAGAAAACCAAACATTCCCACACAAAAGAGCACTCCGCTAAGCCATATGTACCAGTTTAAGGGCACCACTGCATTAAA
Organism: Nitrospirae bacterium YQR-1; assembly: GCA_039908095.1. Lineage (NCBI taxonomy): Bacteria > Pseudomonadati > Nitrospirota > Nitrospirae bacterium YQR-1. Next base: position 22,316 of record JAMOBJ010000017.1, on the reverse strand, counting down.
ACCCCCTGAAAAATTTCACTTTAACCTCTTTTTGGCAACGACAATTGCCCCCACTATTGCAACAAGCAACACCAGGGAGGCCAGTTCAAACGGATACAGATACCGGGTGTAGAGTTCCTGTCCTATGGCCCCTATGTGGGTGGCGCTCTTAATTTCCTTTATTCCCCATAGCCCGGATATTTCAACTTTTACAGACTTTGCCGCTTTAAGTACTACAGCCATCACACCTGCGGATATTACAAAGCCGGCTATCCAGGGTCTGATAAACCTGCTCTTCTGTACGTCCTCACGTAAATTAAGAAGCATAACGACAAAAAGAAATAATACCATTATGGCCCCGGCATAGATAATTATCTGTACCGCCGCCAAAAACTCGGCATTTAAAAATAAGTACAACCCTGCCAGATGAAAAAACATCAGAAGCATAAAGAGCACACCGTGCATAGCGTTTCGTCTCGTTATCGCCATAACGGAGGTAAAGACAACCACTGTGGCAAAGTATAAAAAAAACACCTTACTTAACACCGTGCATATCCTCCGTGCTCATGCAAGCCATAGGTGCATCTCACTTTGAGCCCTCCGGAATCTGCGGGCGTCCTTTAAACACCGCCTGATTTTCCGGCGTTTTAAAATCACCGGCCCGCGGGCCCCAGAACCGTTTAAAGTACTCAATCCCTTTATCGCCTACCATATATTTATCCCAATTCTCAAGAAGCCTCTCCTTGGTCATCTTAAACTCCGCCCTCGTATATCCGGCATACTCATAGTGCTCAGTTAAAACAACCGCCCCATAAGGGCAGGCCTCAACGCACAGAGAACAGTACAAACACCTAAGTACATCTATCTCGTACCTGTCAACAACCTTTTCGTGGCTTTTCCCCTCAGATGTGTATATGGTAATACACTTTGACGGGCAGATGGCGGCACAGAGGCCGCAACCGACACACTTTGCTTGTCCGGTTTCAGGATTCCTCACAAGGGCATGAAGTCCTCTGAAGCCGGGGCAGGCAGGCCGCCTCTCCTTAGGATACTGCCTGGTTACCGGTTTTGTAAACATGGTTTTAAGGGTCAGCTTCATTCCCTGAAAGATTTCTACAAAAAACACCGTCTTTAGAAACCTCGCTATCGGAGTTTCCTCTTTTCTTGTCATTATCACTACATCGTCTTTCATCTTATTAAACCTGTCCGTATCATAGTTAATTTATTTGTGCAGAAATATTTTAAAAATACCGGTTATCGTAATGTTTAATAGTGCCAGAGGAATAAGAATTTTCCAGCCTAGTGACATCAACTTGTCATATCTGTACCTGGGCAGTGTAGCCCGTATCCAGTAGTAAAAGAATATACACATATAGAGTTTAAGTAAAAACCAGACCAGCCCCGGCACATGAGCCAAAAATGGAAATATTCTGTAAACAAACTGAGGGAGGGTCCAGCCGCCTAAAAAGCAAAGAACGGCTATCGAGGACATGATAATCATTCCAATGTACTCAGCCATAAAAAACAGAGCAAACCGGAACCCGCTGTATTCGGAGAAAAACCCGGCTACAAGTTCCGTCTCCGCCTCGGGCAGGTCAAACGGGGTACGGTTGGTCTCGGCAATGGCTGAGATAACAAACACGTAAAATCCCAAAAATTGTGGAATGATGTACATTCCGCCCGGGTACTGGTGCTGGGCATGAACAATGTCTGTAAGGTTAACGGAGCCTGCCATGAGCATAACACCGACAAGGGACAGCCCCAGAGATACCTCATAGCTGATAATCTGAGCCGAGGCACGCAACGAGCCCAAAAAAGAGTACTTTGAATTAGACGACCACCCGGCCAATATAACTCCATATGTGGCAAGCGAAGACATGGCAAAGAGAAACAGTAGTCCCGCATTGGCGTTACTGATTACAAAGCCGTCAAAAAACGGTATCATTGCAAGGGCGGAAATAGCAGCCATAAGGCCAATCACAGGGGCTGAGAAAAACAACGGCTTATCGGCATTTGACGGTATTATGTCCTCTTTAAAAAACGATTTAATACCGTCCGCTATCGGTTGAAATATGCCGTGCGGGCCAACCACCATCGGGCCCATTCTGACCTGCATGTGGGCTATCACTTTTCTCTCAAAGTACGTGGCATAGGCGACATGTCCCATTGTTGCGCCCAGCACTACGGCGATCTTCAGAAGTATAACTCCCAGATCCCAGATATACTGTGGAATCCACAAATGCAAAGCATCTAATGTCATAGCGGCTCGTACCTCTCTATCGTTACAGCTCTGTCTGTTATGCAAAGACTGTTCAGAGCCGGGTCTGTTGTGCAACCCACAATTGACCTGAATCCTCTGTCTTTAAAAGCGTTTGAAAGTGCCGCTGCATCCCTGGGCATTGCAGGGTCGGTTTTTACGACAGCCTCTATCTTTCCTTTTTTAGCTGTAATAACCACCTGCTCGTTATTGTTAACACCAAAAGAGCGCGCAGTGGCAGGATTTATAACCACAAACGGCTCAGGGGCTATACCCATAAGAGCACCTGAGTACCGTGACAAAGAGCAGGAGTGTAACAGCGCTCCGTCCTCTCTTAACAGGATATGGCCGGTTTGTACTGAAGCAGGGATTTCCGGCATATCCTCCAGCCCGTGCACTTCAAAGTCACCCTCTATGCCCCTGAGCGGCTCGCCGCCATAGGGCCAGATACCGCCAAGGCCGCCTAGGTTGTCATACCTAAGCCCCGTATGAACCGATGATATGCGGCTTATCTCATCCCAGACATTCTTTACGTCTTTATAGGATTCCTTCATTCCCAGAGTCTTGCAAATATCGGCAATTATTTTCCACTCCGCTCTGCCCCTGCTGCTTAGGACTCCGGTTTTTAATCTCTGAAGCCTTCTTTCCAGGTTTGTATATGTACCGTCTTTTTCACTCCATGCCGAGGCCGGAAACACAACATCAGCAAGGGCCGCCGTTTCCGTAAAAAACACATCAGTTACGGCCAGAAATTCCAGTTTCTGCAGGGCGGACTCCGTCTTCTTTCTATCCGGTATATTAAAGACAGGGTTCTCTCCCATCACAAACAACGCTTTTACGCTTTCATTATAAGCGCCGTCAATCATCTCTAAAATGCTTAAGCCGGGCTCATACGGTGTTTTCATCCCTGCCATATCTTCCATCTTATGGCCAAAGGCTTCAAACTCTATCGGTCTGCCGCCGACAAGTAAATCAGGGGCACAGCCCATATCAAGACAACCCTGTGTGTTGGGGGCATCCATCAGTACAAACAACCTGCCGTTTAAAATATAATTCAGCGCTCCCAGTAAAAAAAGATTCTTTGAGCCGTTACCATAAACTGTAACCTCAGGGCCTATTATAACAACAGGATTCTTCAATTTGACAAGCTCTTCTATCGTATATTGTAATGCTTCCTCACTTACCCCTGCCCTGATAAGCATCTCCTCGGTAGGGACTTGAAGTGCAGATAGTTTCTTTTCAATAATGGAGTTTTCGGCGCTAAGTCCCTTTTTTTCGTAAACCCTGGCTAATATCCAACTAAGAACAAGCGTCTCCGCTCCCTCAGCATGATTCAACTCGTATTTGACATTACTTCTTAGACCGCCGGATTTACCTAAAACAAAAACTTTTCCGCCGTTTTTCCAAACCGCACGTACTGCAATGCCAAGTACCGGATTTATGGTAGTGGGGTCCCCTCCGGCAACAAAAACACCGTCTGACTTGGCTATGCCCGGTATCAGGTTTGCAGTAATGCCCTGCCCGAACATTCTCTCAAGGTATGCCACCGCAGGGCCGTAAAAAAACCTTGCAGCGGAATCTATATTATTTGAGCCCAACACATAGCGGATGAGCTTTTGAAGCATGTAGTTGTCCTCATTTGTGCATCTTCCGGAGGCAATGCCGGCCACAGCGCCGCCGCCGTGTTTTTTGGTTATCTCACTTAGACGCTTTGCAGTAAACTCCGTCGCCTCCTCCCATGTCACTGGCACATGAACGCCGTTTTTTCTGATAAGGGGACTGCTCAATCTTTCGTCATTTTCAATGTAGTCGTACCCAAAACGCCCCATAACACACAACATGCCGGAATTCAGCCCTTTGTCGAAATTGGGAACAACCCTTATAATTGTATTTTCCCTCATTTGAAGGGTCAGCGTACAACCTGTTCCACAGAAGCTGCAGATAGTCTCCACCTCCCGCTCTATGTACCACGGTCTGTAGGTGTGTCTTTGGACTTTCGATGTGATGGCTCCCACCGGGCATACCGACAGACAATTACCACAGTACTCACAATCGTACCTGCCACCGGAAAACGGCTCTATCACAGATTGGCAGCCCCTGTTGATTACACTTATGGCAAAGGCCCCCTGAAGGTCGTCACACATTCTTACACAACGGGTACAGAGGATACACTTCTCCATGTTTCTAACTATAACCGGGTCCTGAAAATTCACTGGATTGGTGCGTTTGCCCTCTTTAAACCTGCCGTCTGCAGCTCCGTACTTTGTTGTCAAATCCTGCAGGATACACTCCCCTGCCTTATCACACACCGGACACTCAAGGGGATGATTTATCAGCAAAAATTCCAGCATTGCCTTACGTGCCCGTCTGATTGCATCCGTGCTGGTTCTAACTACCATACCGTCCGTGATTTTTACCGTGCAGGCGGTTTGCAGACGAGGGAGACGCTCTATTTCCACAAGACACATGCGGCAACTGCCACAAGGGGATAACTTCTTAAAATCGCAAAGGGTTGGAATCTCTATGCCAACCTGCTTTGCCGCATCAAGAATCGTCATCTCCTGTACAGCCTGTACCTCTGTGCCGTCTATTGTCAGCTTAATCATAAATTTCTATTGCGCATCTACTACTGCATTATACATCTTATCATGCAGCATTTACTTTACACCTTTTATTTTTAATGTGATACTCAAACTCATCCCTGTAGATTTTCATAGCGGCAAGAAGGACATTCGCCGCCCCGTCACCAAGCGGACAAAATGTCTTTCCGGCTATATTTTCAGCCACATCCTGAAGTGTTTCAAGGTCGTTTTCAGAGCACTTCCCCTGCTCGATTCGACTCAGGATTGCTCTCATCCATGCAGTACCCTCGCGGCATGGCGTACACTTGCCGCAGGACTCATGTTCAAAAAACCTCATAGCACGCTCGTAAACCTTAACTATACACACTGTATCGTCAAAGACCATCACGGCCCCTGAGCCCAGCATAGAGCCGTGCTTTGGTAAATGGACAAAGTCCATCGGACAGTCTAAACTCTCCGGTGAAAGTATCGGGGTTGATATACCGCCTGGGATTACTCCCTTTAAGGGACGCCCGCCCTTTATTCCCCCGCAGTGGTCGTATATTATCTCTCTGAGGGTAATTCCCATGGGAAGCTCATAAACGCCGGGTTTGTTAACCTTACCGCTTACGGAAAACAGCTTCGGCCCCGGACATTCTTTAACTCCTATAGAGGCATATGCCTTAGCACCATTTGAGACAATCCACGGGATATTTGCAAGTGTCTCGACGTTATTGACAATAGTGGGTTTCCCCCACAGCCCTGAGTTTACGGGAAACGGCGGCTTAAGCCTTGGTTGACCGCGCCTGCCCTCAAGTGACTCAATAAGAGCAGTTTCCTCGCCGCAGATGTAGGCTCCGGCTCCGAAGTGGACTGTCAGGTTAAACCGGAAATGCTTCGACAGTATATCGTTACCAAGGTAGCCCCTGGCAAGGGCCTCCTCAATGGCTGTTTCAAGTACTCTCTTTGCATGAGGATATTCGCCCCTGAGGTATATGTACCCTATGGATGACTGCAGTGCGTAGGCGGATATAATCATCCCTTCTATTAAAAGATGCGGGTTGTGTTCCAGTATCGGTCTGTCTTTAAACGTGCCGGGTTCCCCCTCATCGGCATTGCAAACCAGATACCTGGGGAATTTCGGATCCAAAGAGGCAAATTGCCATTTCATACCGGTAGGAAACCCGGCCCCGCCGCGGCCCCTAAGCCCGGAGCTCTTTATCTCATCTATGATATCCCGCGGGGTCATATCCCCCACAGCCCGCTCCATGCCCTTATAGCCGCCTTGTGCTATGTAGCTCTCTATTGCAATAGTCCCGGAGCTGCCGGTTTTTTTTAAAATTATATTTTCCACTACGTTTGTTCCCGTGCTTTCAGTGAATTCATTTTAGTCATTTATAACTCTCAAGCAGTGTATCCAGCCTGTCTTTTGTAAGATTATCATAAGAGTCGCTGTCAAGAATCATGGAAGGAGCCGTGCCACAGGCGCCGATACATTCCATTATAACCAATGAAAATCTGCCGTCCTGGGTTGTGCCGCCCGGCGTCAGCCCATATTTTTCCCCTAAGTACGCAACCAGGTCCTCGGCTCCCTCAATCATACAAGCCACATTGGTGCACAATTGGATAATATGCCTTCCCATGGGTTTAGTCTTATACATGGCATAGAAGCAGGCTACCCCCTTAATTTGTGCAGCAGAGACGCCGGTTATGTTTGAAACCTCACCGATTGCCTCCGGGCTGATATATCCGAATATCTCCTGCGCCGCATACAATGACGGCAGAAGCGCTCCCTGATATGAGGGGTAAAGCCCCATAAGGTAATGTATCTTATTTCTGAGCAACCGTAGTTTCTCCTCCGTTACCTGTGGTGTCGTGTCCTCATTGTCCTTTAAGGCATGGTGCCGTGTCACTTACCTGTCACACTCCCCAAGCACAACGTCAATGGAGCCGATATTTGCAATGGCATCGGCAATGAGACTTCCCTCACAGAGCCTGGGAAGCGCTGAGACGTGTATAAAGGACGGGGAGCGAATCCGCATCCTGTAGGGCTTGCCGGTACCGTCACTGACTATGAAAAATCCCAGCTCCCCCTTGGGCGCCTCCGTGGCAACATAGATTTCACCTTTGGGGGCTGTCATAGGGCCCTTGGTAATCAGCGTAAAATGATGAATGAGTGATTCCATTTCACTCAGCACCCTGTCTTTTGGCGGAAGCGTAAACTTAGGCACATCAGGGGCTAATATCGGCCCCACAGGCAGCCGCTCCACACATTGTTTCAGAATATATACCGATTGTCTCAGCTCCTCAACCCGGCACAGATACCTGTCATAAACATCTCCTTTTTTACCAACAGGTACGGAAAACTCCACCAAATCATAGGCATCGTATGGAAAGTGCTTTCTGATATCGTAATTTACCCCTGAGCCTCTGAGCGTGGCCCCGGACAGTCCCCAGTTTACAGCCTCCTGCGCCGATATAATCCCAATGCCGACTGTTCGCTGAAGCCAGATTCTGTTTACGTTAATAAGGGTTTCGTATTGCTCGATTTTAGATGGAAAATCCAGTAAAAAATCATACAGCTTATCTATAAACTCCTGGGTGACGTCATTTCTGACTCCGCCTATGCGCGGGTAGCTGACCGTAAGGCGAGCTCCGCAGAGCATTTCAAACAAATCCATCAATGCCTCTCTTTCCCTGAAGCAGTAGAGAAAGACAGTCATAGCGCCGATATCCAGTGCATGGGTGGCAAGCCACAGCAGATGGCTGGAAATCCGTGATATTTCAGAGACGATAGTGCGAATGTATTTTGCCCTAAGCGGAGCCTCTATGCCAAAGAGCCGCTCCACTGCAAGACAATACCCCACGTTGTTTGTCATAGAGGATATATAATCAAGCCTGTCTGTAAGGGGCATACACTGCATATAGGTCATACCCTCGGAGAGCTTTTCAGTTCCTCTGTGCAGATATCCCACATAGGGAGTGCACTTTTTTATGGTCTCACCGTCTAATTCAAGTTTAAGCCTCAGCACACCGTGTGTTGAGGGATGCTGTGGCCCCATGTTAAGGACCAGCTCTCTGGTTTTTAAATCCTTCAGCGGTTCCATTCGTACTTCTTATATTCCTCGTGTTTTTGCAGCACTTCTTTAAATCCGCGCCACTCCTGCTCAGGTCCCTCCACCGGGTAGTCCTTTCGCAGCGGGTATCCTTCCCAGTCCTCGGGCATAAGAACTCGTCTCAGGTCAGGGTGGTTCTCAAAAAGTATTCCATACATGTCGTAGCACTCTCTTTCGTGCCAGTTGGCTGTATTCCAAATGCCGGCACAACTATCCAGTGAGGGTGAACTCTCCGGCACCTGTGCCGCTATCCTTATCATATGTCTGTGAGTGATTGAGTACAATTGGTAGATTACCTCATAGCGGGGATTTCTCTTGCTTAAGTAATCAACACCGCAGAGGTCTTTCAGGAAATCAAAATCAAATTCAGCGGTGTCATGCAGGTGCATAAGAATTTTCAATATATTGTCTTTTTTGGCAACGACAGCACACTGCCCTCTGAAATTCCTGATTCCGGTAACGTCATCCGGAAATAGTTCTTTTATTTTAGCGGCTATTTCAGGGGGCTCCATCTCATCCTCTCTTTTCTCATCTTATCCTGAAGCTTTATAATTCCATCAAGCAGAGCTTCCGGCCTTGGCGGGCAGCCCGGAATATAGACATCTACCGGAAGAAACGTATCACAGCCCTGAACAACTGAGTACGACCGATAGACATTGCCCGTGCAGGCACAACTGCCCATAGCGATAACGTACCGTGGTTCGGGTATCTGGTCATATATTTTTCTAACAACGGGAGCCATTTTCTTTGTAACCGTGCCGGCTATTATTATGCAGTCCGCCTGGCGGGGAGAGCCCCGGAATATTATTCCAAATCTGTCTAAGTCGTAGTGGCTTGAGCCTGTTGCCATCATCTCTATGGCACAACAGGCCAGACCGAATGTTACAGGCCACAGTGAGGACAGTCTCCCCCAGTTTATCAATTTATCTAGTGAGGTGATTATTGTGTTTGCTCCGGGAATTATTCTAATTCCCTCCTCTACATCAATCAGTCCCGTTGAGGTATCTATCATCTTGCCGTACCTGCTCCCTACGTTTTCTTTCTATTTTTAAGGTCTTGAATCATACTCTTAAAGAGTGTTAATAAATTAATCCCAGACAAAAGCATCCTTTCTCCATGCGTAGATGTACCCAACAGCAAGGATAAGTATAAACAGCATCATCTCGACAAAAGCATACAGTCCGATTTTATTAAACGCCACAGCCCATGGATACATAAAGACGGCTTCCACATCAAAGACAACAAACAGTATGGCAATAATATAGTACCTTACGGTGAACTTCTGCCGCGGCTCACCCTCGGGAAGCATCCCTGATTCATATGGGGAAAGTTTTTCGGCGTAGGGGCGGCGCGGCCGCAGGAGATACCCAAAAAGCAGCGATCCTAAACCAAACCCCAGTGCTATAATTAAAAACACAAGCACAGGCAAGTAGTCTGTTGGAACATATGTTCCCGGCATAGTATTGTTTTACATCAAATGTCCGGATATTGTCAATATATTTTTTTCAGAAATCAAATTTAAACCCGGCTTTCAGCACCTCAATACAAGCCTCAACGACCACGGGGTCATACAGAATGCCGCTGTTTTTTGTTATCTCATCAATGGCTCTGTCAATTCCAAGGGCCGCCCTGTATGGCCTGTGGAAGGTCATAGCCTCAATAACATCGGCAACGCACATAATTCTCGCCTCTAAAAGTATCTCCTCCGCCTTTAAACCGGCAGGGTACCCTGAGCCGTTTATCCGCTCATGATGTTGAATCACGATGTTAGCAACCGGACAGGGAAATTCTATATCCTTTAAGATATCGTAACCGACTCTTGAGTGGGTCTTAATCAAGGCGAATTCGATTTTATTTAACTGGCCGGGCTTACTCAGTATTTCAGAGGGAATAGCAATTTTCCCCAAATCGTGAATTATGCCGGCAAGCCCTATGCAGTCAACCACTTCCTCGGGAAGTTCCATCTTACGGGCTATCCTTACGGCAAGCAGTGATACTCTGCGCTGATGGCCTGCCGTGTAAGGGTCCTTTGCCTCAACAGCGTGAGACATTGCCTCAACCACATCATTTATGTTTCTGTTGAGTTTTTCTATGCTGTGCTGTTGCTGCTCCTCGGCCCTCTTGCGCACGATAACCCCTGAGAGCGCATTAGATATGGCACTCAGTACCTCTATCTCCCCGGGGTCGCCGCAATGCCCGGCTCTGAGGTATATGTTAAGGACACCGAGGGTTTTATTGTTATAAACCAGAGGCGTGCAGTAGTGGCCATGCGGGTATATCCCCTGATATTGCAGAGCATGGCTTTCGTCCACCACAGGGGCAAAGATTATTTTTTTCTCAAGGGCGGCTTTTCCACAATGACAGACTCCGAAGGGAACCGTTCTGCACTTTTTAATATTATCTTCCGTCAAACCCTTCTGTGTTTTAAGAACCAGCTCGGCGGGGTTATTTTCTATCAGAAATATTGCCCCCTTGTTTTCAAATGTAAGCCAGGGAATTGACATAATCAGATCAATCGCCTCATTGAGGTAGTCACTTATATCTATGTTTTCCAAGGATTTGCTCAACAACGAGGCTATGATTGACTGAATACGGTAATTGTGACGAAGTTTTTTTTCCGCTTCCCATCGCTCATTTATTTCGCTTCTCAGAGCCTGCTCAGTTTTGCTGAGTGATAAAATGTTTTTTATCATGCCCCTGAGTTCGAATATGTTAAAGGGTTTAGTGAGAAAGGCTATCGTGCCCCACTCAAAACACTTCTCTATGTACTCATCACTGGCATGGCCTGAGAGCACAATTATAGGACAGGTACTTCTTGTGGATACTGTTTTTAGCGCTTCCAAAAACTCCACTCCATCCATGCCCGGCATTTTCATATCCAGCACGATAAGGGATGGGGTGTGCTCTTTGTAGGACTGGAGCGCTTCTGTGCCGTTTACCGCCGTTATTATCTCGTAGCCGTCCCGCTGCAATATCTTATTGATTGCCATCCGAACACTGGCATCATCATCAATTATCATTATTTTGTCTGTCAATATGTCTCCTTAAAACTCTATCCATGTATTTGTTTTTAAAGCTTTTTCCTTATACCAAGCTGCATTCAATCGTCTAACTTTGTTGGCTTCGTCAAAAGCTCCTTAACGTCTCCCCTAAAGGGGGAATCCTCTGTAAGGGGAGGTGCTGCTTTCTCCCAGCCGCCTGTGTTTACTTCTAACTGCAACTTGGTATTATCCGCCATTGCCAACTTGATTTGGAATCCACTTCCTTTCTCCCTTTTATAGAAGGACATGGATTCCCCTATAAGTCCATATCAATGGTTTTTTCCTTAAAAAATACCCGTCTCCTTTGGGGGTCGGATGCTTGCAATTACGCCCTAAGTTAATCATTTTATATAAACCGGAGTGAGCAGGTCAACCTCTGAGGCGAGTTCTTTCATATCCCTGTTATTTAAGGCTACACAGCCGGCTGTCCAGTCGGCCTCACCACCGCCGTGGATCATTATAAGACTACCCAGAGGGGTGTTTTGCGGCGGCACCTCTGTATTTTCTATTGCCTCCGTTATTTGGTTGTACTGTGAAATTGTGATAAGGCCGCTTCTGAGTCCGCGCCATGCGTCCATGTTATTGGGGTAACTGAGCTGAAGGGAGGGAAGTCCCCGCTTTGTATCAGGGTCCTTGCCGTAGCGGCTTACAGGGTTTATATCGGCTATGTAGTAGAGCCCCTCGGGCGTCCTTCTATCCCCTTTGATTCTTTTAGGGGAGAGGTCATTATGGTACAGGATATTGAACTTGTCATCATAAAACCATACAAGTGTTGATGAAAAAATAATTTTCTCATCAGAGCGGTATCGTTCATCTCTTTTTATCCACTTACCATGTGCAACTTCATAGACGGTTATTTCGTTGGCTGTTTTGTCCAAAAAGACGATGGCTGTGGACTCGCCGGCATCCGGAAATTTAGCAAGAAGCTTTTCGTACATTTTAAATCCGCCGCCTTTCATTAACACAAGATATACCTGCGGCTCATACGTTAAGCGGCTGCTTTGCCGTTTACCGGTAAAATCGCCAAGGCCTGTATGATAACGTTTTTTTTCCTTCCAGCCATCGTCGTTTTTTTCATACAGAGTAAGAGTCCTCAGTTCCTTGTTTACAAGGATTTTCTTGTCTGAGGTTGAAAGTTTAAAAAACTCCTCCTCAGGTCTTTCATACGTAGTGTCTGCGTAGGTTTCGTGCTTGGAGACGTCCTTGTACTTCAGCCAAAATGATCTGCCGTTAATTTTTATCTCAAACCACAGAAACCCCTCAGCCTGTGCACTTCCGACCGGTTCAATCTCCATACCTCTGAGGAGTTGGAAATAAGACGGTGCGTCCTCAGACGCTCCGGTATGTACCGGCAGCGCATCAACTGAAATGCGGTAGAATTCTGAAAACTTACCGCCTGAGCGCGCCACAGCTTGTGGAGTGGTTAAGTAAAAAATAACACTGAGCAGGCAGGCTGCTATACAGAGGCTTTTTTTTAAATCAGCCGTTATGAACTTTTTAAGTGCCATACTATAGTTCTTAAGCAGATGATATCATAGCACTTTATCGGTTAAAACGAAAAGACTCTTTATTTGCCCTGACATCCTCCGTTATTAATATGCAGAATTTAATACAGCCTCATACCCAAATGCAGCAACAATAAAAAATAATTAACAGCTCTTGACATCTTTGCCCTGATAATATAAAATGAATATTATGTACTATGGAAAACATTAGTCTATGATTACAAAATGACAAGAGATGTTTTAAATACTACTTTAGATTATGATAATATCATAACGAAAGTTATGAGAGTGTCTGCCATGAAAAACGAGTCTGCAATTGCTAAAAGTTTAGGGATTACACCTCAATCGCTATCAATTTTTAAAAGACAAGGCAAGCTGCCGACAGGATTGGTAATTCAGATGGCACTTACATTTAATATTTCACTCGATTGGCTCTTGACAGTACAGGAAAACTTGCCGGCAGGCAATGTACTAAGGAAATCTACAGACCACATGAAGGACGAAATAATCAACTGGCTTAATGATTTCTGGAGCCGTTCAACCGATGACGAAAAATCGTGGCTAAAAATACAATTTGAAAGATGCTTTTTCGAATATCACGACTGGCTTGAAAGAAAAGCCAGGTTAGCTAAAGAAAAGAAGTAATACCAAGTTGCAGTTGGAAGTAAACACAGGCGGCTGGGAGGAAAGCGGTGCTTTAGTACATCCCGGAGCTTTTGACAAAGCCGACAAAGTTAGACGATTGAATGCAGCTTGGTATCAGCCTTTAAAAGAAATGAACGGAATCATGCACATCGCTATAATATCTTTTCTCTCTCTTATCTTGGAGTAGCGTCGGGCAGACCGCCGTCAACAGGGATAGTGGCGCCGGTTGTCGGGGTTTGGTGTGTCACAAAAAACAGGACAGCCCGTGCTACGTGTTCTCCGGTTACAGGTGATTTCAACAGGTTACGGCTTTGATAGTACTGTTGAAGACCTTTTTCATCAAGTCCGCGTGCTTTCATTCTCCCCGGGCCTATCTCTTCCCACAGCCCGGAGCATCTCTGCACTCCGGAGAACACTGCATCCGGCGATACCATATTGACTCTTACACTGATTGGGGCAAGCTCAAGGGAGGCCACACGCGCTATCTGATGTGCAGCCGCCTTTGTGGCGCTGTATGCCCCGAAACTGGCACTCGGTGAAAACACATTCTTGGTTGACACCAAAACTATATCCCCTCCCGTTGCCTGCCTCTTAAAAAATCGTGCCGCCTCTGATACCACTGTCAGCGTCCCCTCCGTGTTTACACGCTGCAAGCGCTGAAACCCCTCAAAAGGCATATCCGCAAGTGTTGATACCAATGCAATGCCGGCATTGGGTATTAATATATCCACGCCTCCCCAAACTTCCACCACTTTGTTAAAACACCTTGAAACAGACTCAGGACTGGTAACATCCATTGGAATTGCTACAACACGGTCTCCAAATTCATCATTTAACTTCTGATACATGGACTCAAGATTAGCCCCGGGCAGGTCGGTTAAGGCAACATTGGAGCCGTTTTGCAGAAGCCCCATGCTTATAGCCCCTCCTATTGCCCCCGCTGCACCGGTTACTATTGATACAGTGCCGGAAAGCCGGCCGGCTACATTGCCGATTGTTAGCTTGTTGTGTTGATAGAGCCTGTACTCCATCTTAAAAACAGAGTCCTCTTCTATGCCTTTAAAGCCGGAAGTTTCTGCAATATTAATTTTCACACGTATGTTTTGAGCCGTTATATCACGTGCAATTGTGGCCGTTTTGTCATCACCGCCTGTGCATATAACCCCAATGCCGGGTATTGCTATCACCTTTGGCATGGTCTCTGACGGTTTAAGCCCGGATGCTTTAAAACTGTGCCTTGCAAGATAATGTTCATATTGCAGTTTGTAACCGGTCAATGCACCTGAGAGGGCCTCCCTTATAACTGTATCATCGTCAAAAGGGACATAGTCAATCCACAGAGGGAAGGCTTTTGTGCGTATAAGATAGTCTGAGGTAATCGGAGGGGTCAGCAGCATTTCTTTGCCTTTTTCCGTATTTATCACACCAAGTGTCACCTCATCCGTCAAAGGTTTCATTATTACTTTATTAAACGGATTATCAATATCATCAATCTTTTCCGACAGTAATCCCCTGAGTATGGGAGCTATTTTAATATAACGCTCCTGAGCCTGCGCTACCTCATCTTGAGAGGCGTTAACAAAAATCTTTCGATTTAAATTCCCCCTGACAGTTTCAATATATGTTTCAGTTCTTGAAACAAAGTCAATCATCCTGCTATAAGAGTCAAACGCAGTGTTACCCCATGTGAAAATTCCGTGGTGCATGAGAATCAGAGCTTTTTTGCCGCCGGGATTGTTTTTATAAAGTGTGAGGGCTGCCTTTGCCAGTTGAAATCCGGGCGTATAGTACTCCAGCACTACCGCCTCTTCCCCAAATAACTCAGTTAATTTTTCTTTTCCGTTTAGTGAATTACCCAGGGTCAGGATTGCTTCTGAATGAGTGTGGTCAACGTATTTAAACGGAATGAAAGCATGGAGGAGGGTCTCAAGCGATGGTGCTGGTGCTTTGTGGTCAAACATGTGGCGGCGGAATTCATTTATCATGGCTGCATCATCTAAATCGTCAAGTTCAAGCAGCCGCAGGAGATGGCTTAGTTCAAGGGCTACATGCCCCTGCGGCTGTATTGTATCCATATCGTAGCCGGAGGCCTTAACGTACAGGGCACTGAGAGTCTCTCCAAAAACATTAACGCAGCCGGACTTGACGGATGTATTGCCGCCGCCGTGAAGTACAAGGGACCGCTGCCGTCCAAGCAGTTGAGACGTATAAGTTCTTAGTGCAAGCGGCTCTCCCCACGTATCACCGTAGAGTTTTACAAACCTCTCAGCCTCATCATCCGACCATCTGTTTAACACTTTTATCTCCCCTGTATTTTTAAATTAATGTTTCTCTTTGTTTTTCAGGGTTTCGTAAAATTCCAGCGCCTGCTTAGGCTTCATATTTTCGTGCACGACTTTTCTGACAGCCTGAATCATTGCAATGGGGTCATCGGACTGAAAAATGTTTCTTCCCATGTCAACCCCTGCAGCTCCCTCCTGTATTGCATTGTATGACATGGTGAGAGCGTCCAGTTCGGGGAGCTTCTTTCCGCCGGCCATAACTATAGGCACCGGGCATGAGGCTGTAACAGAATCAAACCCATCGGGCACATAGTATGTCTTAACGTATGAGGCCCCCAGCTCGGCACAGATTCTGCAGGCGAGCCGGAAGTACCGTGCATCACGTTTTAGCTCCTTGCCGACTGCCGTAACAGCAAGGGTAGGGATGCCGTAGCGGTTACCGATGTCAATCAGGCGTGTCATGTTGTTTATTGATTTAGTTTCATATTCGCCGCCGATAAATACCTGTACCGCCATAGCCGAGACGTTCATTCGTATGGAGTCCTCGATATCAACGGCGATTTCCTCGTTTGAGAGTTCTTTCAGAATGCTTGGGCCGCCGCTTGCGCGCATCACTATGCCCTTTGTGTATGTCGGGGGTATAACGGCTCGGAGAATTCCGCGTGTCAGCATGAGGGTGTCGGTGTAGGGCATAAGCGGCACAATGTTGATATCCACTCTTTCAAGCCCTGTGGTAGGACCCTGAAAGTATCCATGGTCAATTGCGAGCATCACGGTTTTACCCGATTGAGGATCAAAGATTTTAGAAAGACGGTTTTTCATACCCCAGTCGAGGGAGTTTGAACCTTTCAGAAAAAACACATCGCTCTTTTGGGCGACATCCGTATAAAAAAGCTTTGCCTCTTTTACATTGTCAAGGTCTGCCATGTTGATTATCTCCTTATGTTGTGTTTTATAGTGTAAAGCACATTTACGGTTTTTGGGGCCTGTCTCTTTTATGGTCAACGATGCAAAAAAAACCAAATGGTTCACTCGTTTCATTTATAAGGCGGTGAACCCACATTGGAGGCACATAGGCCACATCCATCGGATTAAGATTTATTTCATCATCTCCACAGAGGAGGCGTCCATGTCCCCGCACACATATTATTACATGTTCATGGTAGTGTTTTTCAAGACTTGAGTAACCGTTTTCAGCTATTTCAAAATACCTTAGGTCAAATTGAGTGTTTTCACCGTATCTGCCGGTAAGCTCGTGGCGTGTAACGTCTTTAAAATCATGCGCAAGGGATGATTTATAAACCCGTGGAGTTCTGCCCTGCCACGAAAAGTTATTAAATGGAAGATGGCGCAGGAGCTCTCCGGTAAAATTAGCTGCTCCGGTTGATGCCAAGCCGGTAAGATTAACACTCAAATCGGCGGAGGCAGGTGTTTTCTCAAATATCTCATTGATTTTCCTTAAAAAGGCTTCAGTGGCTTTTTTTAAACTCTTGTTGTAAAGTTGAAGGGCACCGCCAATCAGATAAACCGTATCCACACCGTAAAGGGAGGCCATGTCTGCTATCTTGTCATAACCCATACCGCCTGCTGGAGCTGGAAATGACGGCTTTATGTGATAGAGGGGTGTTCTGAGGGCGTAATTTAGTTTTTTACAGTCATCGGGGGTAAAGCCAAACCGTCCGCCGGTGGCGGGATAGATGGAGATATCGGCCCCGGCGAGCCTGAAAATTGTGCCAAGCAGCACGTCAATGGAAATTCCATGGTTTAAGTCATGAAAGTGAGTGCCGGTCAATGCCGGATGTGCCATCACTATCATGTTAAACTTCTCACTAAGATAGCGCACAGAGTCAATTCCAACCAAAAAAGGAGAGATGAGAATTCCTTTTATTCCCAAATCTGCAGCAAAGCTGACATACTGTTCAAGCATATCCGCTTGTGCGCAAATGTTTGGAAAGTAAATTGTGTTTTTACCGGTTTCGGCATTTGCCTTTGCAACGGCATTTGCACACAGAGAGAGTCTTTGTTTAAATTCAGAAAATGTGAGGTCAACAAGGCCGTGGTCGTCCTTTACCAGGTCGCCGCCACCGGCAGCAAAGTTATAGGCTATGCCGGATAACTCTTTGTGGGATAGTCCCATGGGTTTCAGTGCGGTACTCAGAAGTGCTCTGCCATGTACACCGAGAAGTTTTCTTATTCCGGTTATTCCGTAGTTGGGGCCGCGGAATTTCTCTGCAAAAATTTCTGGAAACTTAATTTCCACAATTTTAATTCCATTAAGAAGTGAAATATTGCCATAGAGAACGTTTAAAAACTGAGGCAACCGGTATGCTGTTATTTCAGGGTTATACGAGATTACCGCCAAATAAACATTTACATCAATTGGTGTGATACTTTCTGTTTTGCCGATAATCGTCTCACCGACACCCCATAAGACGGCAAGCTCATCAGCAACCTCAACAGTCTGCTCAAGGGCAATTCTTCTAACCAGATGTTCAACATTTTCATCACGACGGCATTTTAGTTTATAGGTTATTTCGATTTTTTCCAACATGGGATTATATTATAAATTCTTTCGTACTATAACATTATTCCGGCAATAATTCAATACAAAAACGGCTGGTATAAGGTCAATAAAGTGTGATATGATAACTCATTATCTCTTATTTAATCATATCCACAACAAGTACGATAAACACTGCCGTTATGTATATGAGAGAATATACAAACAGTATTCTGTCGCTTTCTTTTTTGGAAAGGTAAAACCTCAGAGCGAAAATTATGTAGAAAATGCCAAGCACAATACTTGT
The DNA here is from genome assembly GCA_039908095.1 of Nitrospirae bacterium YQR-1. Taxonomy (NCBI): domain Bacteria; kingdom Pseudomonadati; phylum Nitrospirota; species Nitrospirae bacterium YQR-1. The sequence goes on along the minus strand of JAMOBJ010000017.1, from coordinate 4,123 downwards.
GAGCAAATATATAATGCCGGCCATTGACAAAAAATATGGCAGCAGCCCAAAGGGTAAAAGAATAATTGTATAAATTAGAGTTTGAGTTTTAGTTTTTATAATACCCTTTGATATTGGCAGAATTGGTATCCCGGCCCGTGAGTAGTCATCCTTATACTTCAGAGCATATGCCCAGAAATGCGGATGTTGCCAGATAAACATGATTGCAAATAATACAAGAGACTGTAGATCAATGTGCCCTTTCACTGCCACATAGCCGATAACCGGAGGCAATGCGCCTGTAATGCTTCCCACGTGAGTTACAAGGTGAGTACGCCGTTTCATTAGTACCGTGTATGGAATAACATAAATAAATGCGCTTATGAAGGTAAGAACCGCCGTCAACACGTTTACAAAAACAGCAAACACTGCAATGGCAACCATTATAAGGAAAAGCCCGAATATTAGAGCCGATGCGGGATAAACACGTCCCTGCGGAATCGGCCTCACCATTGTGCGTCTCATCAGCCGGTCGATGTCTCTGTCAAAAAAATTATTTAATACGGCGGAGCCGGCTGCTGAGAGGCCTATTCCAAACATTGTCGGGAGTATGAGCAAAAATGTAGGAAACCCCCTCTGTCCCATATACATGCCGTTGAGTGCTGTAACCAACACAAGCAGCACTATGCCGGGCTTCATAAGAACTATGTGGTCTCTGACTATAGTCCTGTATTTCAACATGAATCTCATTCCTTTGCCTGTTGATTAATTTTAACCACTTATTCCGGCTTACTTGATAGCCATAAAGTACGGCTTATACCAAGCAGCCTTCAATCGTCTAACTTTGCCGGCATCGTCAAAAGCTCCGAGGAGTACTCTCCCCTAAAAAGGGGAATCCCCTGTAAGGGGAGGTGCCGCCCAGCTCCCAGCCGCCTGCGTTTACTTCTGAATGCAGCTTAGTATTAGCCATTATAGCAGATGATAATTTTTTTTGTCGCAGGTAAAGTTTCAAAATACTTATTCTTTTTTTAGAGCGGCAGCTCGCTTACTTTGCATTTAATACCTCTAATGACGGCCTTTTGGAAACAGCGCCAAACCCTGACTAGTTAAATAATAGTTTGATTGAATTGTCAAATCTCTGGTAGTATGTCAAAGAGGGGTTAGACAAGCTCTTATACTATCACTATTAATCTCTTAAATGGAGATGGGAATATGGAACAGATATCAGCCGGCGATTTTCTTAATAAAGCGATAGCTATACCCCAATGTTGCAAGGTTATCAACGGTATAATGGAAAGATACGACGTGCACCTTGGTGTTAATTCCGTTGTGGTTGTAATCAACTGTCCGGATGAGCAATGCACTACAGTTATAGATAATATCAAACATGGTATGAGAAAATTTTATCCGGAAAAATTCGATGACGACACTTTGATTAAAGTTGAAAAATTCTATAATATGCGTCTTTTTGGAGGGCTCTTTTTGCCTAAAATAAAAACATATGAGAGCCTCTTGCCTGCTGCACATCACGTGCCGGTAAAAAAGGACGGAAAGCTCATGATTTTAAACTTATCACATATCGGTTATGACAATAACACAAAAGAGTTCGGCTTGTTTGTAAGATATGGGCACGACAGTGCCACTGCGTCTTGCGGCGCTATCAGCTCCTGCTATGACATAATAGTGAAAGGCTCAAAGATGCCCTCTGACACTGACTTAAGAGCTCTTAGCAAGTATATAAAGCAAACGGTTTCCCTTCATAACATACAACAACAACCCAGCGGCTATGACTTGTTGGAAGTTACACTAAAAGCATACAGCGGCCAAGCTCCATGGGTAAAGCAACAGCTTACAAAACTTGCTAAAAAAGATAACTTAAGCATTATTTACATAGGTGGTATAGAAATTGACACCAATAAGGAGCACGACATAGATACTCATGACAAGATAGTGCTTATAGATAAATTTATAGTCGGCCAGAACGGAAATATTACAGATATCAGTTAACCCGAAAACTATAGTGGATCCCAAATATGAGACAATCAGTTAAAGTATAATTGATTAAAGTTCTTGGAGGGAAACAGATGGGGAAAAATATTCAGTGTGGTATAAAGTTTATCAAGTCAAAATGCGATATATCATGCAATAGATGCATTGATATATGTCCTATCGGCGCGATTAAGAAGTATGATAATAAGTCAATAGTTGATTTTAGCAAGTCTAAATGTTTTTCATGTGGTATTTGTGTAAAATTAATTAACCCTGAAAACCCTTATCTTTGTAAAGCTCTTCAACCTAATTCTCATAATAGACGTGTAATGAAGTGGATCAGCGATAAAGAGACTTTTGGTGTTATTATAGGACCAGGGCTTGAGTTTTTTAGTAAGGAAATTTCTCTATATAAAGTAGTTGCTGCTTTTAAAGAAATGAACGCAGCATTAGTTTACAGAACAATTAATTATGCTGGAAAAGCATTGGAAAACATCGTAACAGAAGTAGAAAGTAGGTTTACATCCAATGCAAATAGTTTAATAATTGATTCACGATGTGGGTCTATTGTAAATATAATTAGAAAACATAGACCAGATTTAGAAGGTAATCTAGTTAAGGCTAAAAGTACATTATTTACTTCAGCATCTTTATTAAAATCAGAATTACCAAATACTGCTAAGATTGTTTTTGTAGGTCCCAATATTTCATATAAAGAAACTATAGTATATCATCCGCAAAACACTGGTTTAGTAAATGCAGTTTTAACATGGCATGAGTTTGTTTTGTTGAGTAGAGATATTTTGAATAAATCTTTAGAATCTCTCCCTGATCACTCTTTTGATGATAAAGAAACAGAAGGTTTTGTTCCACTTGGGACTCAAATAAGTGACATATTATCACAAAAAAAAATAATATGTCACTCTTTGTCGCATATGTCTCCAAAAGGAATTGTTGGCTACTTTAATAATGTGAAAAAGGATCAAACAAAAGGATTTGTAGAATCATTATTTTGTGAAATGTGTACTTACGGCCCGGGAGTTTATTCTGGATGGGTAGATGAACAAGTTTCTACAACACGAAAACAAACTAAAAAAATTCAATCTGAGGCTATACTTGTTGTTGATATGTGTAACTCAACTGCTACTGCTAATATATATGGAGATCAGTTGGCTAATCAACTTAAAGGAATTCTCAAAGAAAAAGTAGAAAAAAAAGCTACAAGTGAAAATGCTCAATTTAAAAAAAGTACTGGCGATGGTTTTCTCTTAACTTTTAAAAAACTCAAAAATGCAATTTGTTTTGCTGTAGATTTATTAAATGACATGGCATGTTATAACGAACATATGGATGACTCATCCAAAATTCAACTTCATTTTGCAATTAACTTTGGGGAGACTACAATTGTTGACACTACAGGCGACAGGAGTGGACATGCCGTTAATATGACTTTCAGAGTTGACGGAGTAAAAACAAGTGATTTGCACACGCTCAATGGTGAAACCAATGGAATTGAGTTACCCTTAGTTAACAGAATATTGATTACTGAAAATGTGGTAAATATAGCTACTCAATTAGATGGAATAGACTTTCAACCGGTAGGATATTTTAAACTTAAAGACATCAGTGGTTTGCATAGAATCTACCTACTTCAACAAAAAAATCAGATTTAAGTTGATTTAGATCCATCAATTTTTAAGAATAACTTTTCTCTTTGAAGTAGATTAAACCTAAAAAAAGCAGTTGCATAAACAGGGTGTGAGTATAATACTATACAAAACAGGGAGTTATAGTCAAAAAATAGCATAAGGAGCACTCACCCAATGGGAGATAGCAAGTGAACAAAGAATCAGGCCAGTCAAGCCGTGTAAGTATAGACACATATGGAAGTAAGATACATGTCGAATGGGATCCGGCGGCGGCAGTAACACCGTTCCCGAAATCCGATATAGAGGAGAGCAAACCGAGTAAAGGAGTTGAAATAAAAGGAGATAATAGGAAGTAAGAACTCACCCGAGAGGTTAAGCAAAAAAAAGCTCTTTAGCGGATCGAGTGGGTAGAAAAGTAAGAAGTAACCTCTGTCGCCTTAGACACAGTAGCCTACAGGTAAACGGGGAGGTCAAGTTTTGCTTTCGCAAAACTGCTCCACTGCGTT
>JAMOBJ010000016.1 GCA_039908095.1 Nitrospirae bacterium YQR-1 | reverse complement strand
GACATACATATTTGAACATCTGCCTTATGCTAAAGATGAAAATGATTACAAACTCTTGCTCCCACAATATATTGACCATAATCTTATGCTATAAAATCACGGGTGGGGCTAACTTGACGCTTACTCAGGGGCGTCTCCCCTAAAGCAACCGTGATGTCAAGTAAAATTTTTAAAAAATGATGATATTCAAAACTATGTTATATATAAACAGTGTGCCAATCAAAAGAACTGTAGAAGAGTAAAATGTTTATAATAGGTAATATAGCCTTTAACCGTTGATTTTCATTGTCAGCAAGCTAATATTTAAACTGTAACAATGTTTTAAAGAGTGCTTATTACGCCCACCCTCGTAAGCGTCCCTCCCCCGGGAGGGTTAACCGCAGAGCGGTGTGTTGCGCCTCACTCAGTATCGGGAGCGCCCCCGTATTCAAAATAATTGGCTCTGCTGTGGTTCTGTGTGGGTAGAAGCAGCCACAAACTCAGCGATGGAGCTTTCGACAAAGCCAACAAAGTTAATCGAATGAATGCAACTTGGTATTACTTCTTACTTATCTCCTTTAATTTAACTCTTTTATTCGTTTTGCTTACCTCTATATCGGTTTTCCGGATGACCATAATTGTCTTTTTTTAACTATGCTATTCATTATAATAAGCAATTTATGCATACAGGCGACTATCGCTACTTTAGATTGTTTACCGGCTTTACGTAGTCTTTCATTAAATTCTTTAATAACTGGATTATAACTGATTGCTGAAATTGTACACATACACAATATTTCTCTTACTTGTGCTTTGCCTCCCCAGATAAACCTGTTACCACGATGTTTACCACTATCCTTGTTAAGTGGTGCTACACCTACAAGAGCCGATCTCTCTTTTGATTTAATTTCCTGATTTCTGTCAGCTCTGTTAGTATTGTAAATACCATAGCTGGACCAACACTAGCAATAGAACTTATCAGCGCCTGCTATTATTGCCTATGCAGTTAACTACAAAGGCATTTATTTTATTATAAAAAAGGTATTGACAAATCAGTATTATAGTGTTAAAGTAACTTTATTTGTAAAAATGATTGGAAAAAAGAAAGAGGGGGGGGATATGAATGCCCATGGTCAATGTCAAGGATAGTGATTCCTTTGAGCTTGCTCTTAAGCGATTTAAGAAGCAGTGCGAAAAGGAAGGAATCCTGTCTGAGATAAAAAGGAGAGAACACTACGAAAAACCGAGCATCAAGAAAAAGAAGAAGATAATAGCAGCCAGAAAGAAAGCAGCTAAGCGTGTGTCTGTATCGCAGTAACCAGCGAATTGCTAATTGATTTGCAGGTTATTTTGATCTATAGAAAAACTAAAGTGAAGCTGGGTAGTCATTAAAAAGCAAGGATAGAAATGTTCTTGCTTTTTGTCATTTCTATAGTGTATTCTTAGTTTATGGTCTTAAAAATTCCATTGACATCCTCTGTAAAGACGCACCTTTGAAAAACATTAACCGGAGATGATGTTTATGTAATACAAAGTTGAAGTCAGAAGTAAGCACAGGCGGCTGGGAGAAAGCGACGCAGGCGTACTTTTCTTTTGACGAAGTCAACGAGGTTAGACGATGAATGCAACCTGGTATAAGTCAGTTTGTAAGGAAAATGCTACTAAAAAGGGATAACTGTTAAGGATGGACTTACAAAGAGTCAGAGAAGATATAAAGTCTCATTTAGACATAGTTGATGTGGTTTCCAAGTATGTGAATCTTAAGAGATCAGGGGCTAATTTTAAGGGTTTATGTCCTTTTCACAGTGAAAAGACGCCCTCTTTTACTGTTAGTCCGGTCAGACAGGTGTTTCATTGTTTTGGTTGCGGAGCCGGCGGCGATATTTTTACGTTTGTGATGAAAGAAGAAGGGCTTGCTTACTTTGATGCTGTTAAACAGTTAGGTGAACAGGCAGGTGTAAAGATTGACAGTAATTTTTATCCACAGGGAATGGGTACAGAGGGAAGACAGGAGTATCTGAACCTTCATGCAGAGGCAAGGGAGTTTTTTTGTTCCATATTTAAGAAATCAGAAAAAGCAGGCACTTATTTAAGGTCAAGAGGAATAAGCGACGAGAGTATAGAGAAGTTTTCGCTTGGTTTTGCTCCACTCAGCAAGAACATGCTATACATGCATCTGAAGAGTAAAGGACACCTTGACGGCAAGATATTGGAGACCTCACTGGTAAGCATAAGAGAAAACATTCCATTTGATGTCTTCAGAGGCAGAATCATGTTTCCAATAGATACACTCAAAGGTGAGACAATAGCCTTTGGCGGCAGGGCGATGGATGATAACCCTCCTAAATATTTAAACTCATCGGAAACACCTCTTTTTAAAAAGAAGAGAACACTCTACGGCCTTAACCATGCACACGATGCAATTTCCAAAGTCAGGTCTGTTATCGTAGTAGAGGGCTATCTGGACGTAATAATGTGCCATCAGTATGGAATAAAAAATGTGGTGGCGCCGCTGGGTACAGCATTTTCAGAGGAGCACGCAGGGCTGCTTAAGCGCAGTGCTGATGAGGTGATTGTGCTTTTTGACGGTGATGAGGCCGGTGTCAGGGCTGCAAGGCGTACAATTTCTCTGATAAGTAAAAAGGGTCTGATAGCTAAAGGTGTGGTAATTCCTGATAAAAATGATCCTGACAGCCTTTTGCGCAAGAGCGGGCAGCAGGCTCTTAGTGCGTTGATTTCTCAGGCAATGGGTTTTGTTGATTTTATGCTTTTTACCGGAGGAACAGGGATAGAAAACCTCAGAGAGATTTACAGGACAGTAGAGAGTGTTGAGGACACGGTTTTAAAAGGCAAGCTGATAACTGAGTTATCAGTAAAGGGGGCAATTTCTGAAATTACTCTAAGAGAAGCCGTCAAAAACAGCACCGGTACTGAAAAGGAAACATCTCCCCAAAGACAGAAATGTCTTATTGATGAGGAGATTTTATTTAATGCCTATATGGGATTTGAAGATGTACGGGAGACGATACGGGCTGAGCTGGAACTTTCAATGCTTGAGAGCCGGATTTTAAAAAAGGTATTTGCAGCAATATTTGAAGGGCAGCTATCCCCTACAATTGACAGCCTGCTGACTGTATGCACTGAGGATGAAATCTCCTACATTACGTCTCTTATGGTACAGCCGTATCTGGACAGTGAAAATGTTGTTCAAAATGTTTCCGACTGTTTAAAGAATATGAAGAAAAAAATTTATTTACGGACAATTTCAGAAATTAACAGTAAGATAAAAATGGCTGAAAACCTAAAAAATACTGAAACGATAGCGGTATTACAGGCGGAGCTTTTAAGATTAAACAGACTGATAAAAACAGGTAAGGAAAAATAGTTTAAAAATCACTTGCTAAAGATGAGAAATATTTGTTACACTGGCAAGTTGTCTGTAATATGAGAATGAAAAACGCAACAGCAAAAGATAAAACAGCAGGGCCCATAGCTCAGTTGGTAGAGCTACCGGCTCATAACCGGTTGGTCCCAGGTTCGAGTCCTGGTGGGCCCACCACTAAGACCTCGGGGTTGTTCATGGTGGGGAAGTGTTAGAAGAGATTGGTCTCCTTAAAGAGATACAGGCTCTTGACAGTGAAATAATAAGAATCAAAATTCTTATTGAAAAGACTCCCAAAGCGGTGGTTGAGTACGATAAGGCTCTCAATGTTGCCAAATTAGAAGTAACTCAGAGGAAAGCAGCCGTCGAAAAAGCGCTTAAGCACAGGAAAGACCTTGAGTTGCAGGCGGAAGAAAAAGCCGGGCGTATCACTAAGATGAAAAGCCGGGTCAACGATCTTAAGTCAAACAAGGAGTATAAAACACACTTAAAAGAGATAGAGCAGGTAGAAAAAGAGAAACGGCATATAGAGGATGACATTCTCAACCTAATGGAGCAGATGGAATCTAATGAAAAGGCATTAAAAAAGTCTGAGCTGTTGCTTAGTCAGGAGCAGGAAAAGTATAACGAAAAGATTTCTGATTTGAATAAGGAAAAAACTGTCAATGAAAAAGAGCTTGAGGCGTTAATTGTCAGAAGAAAGAAACTAAGTAAGGAAATTAACAAAGAAATCTATGACAGATATTTGAAGCTTCTTACCAGAAAAAATGGTATTGCCGTGGTAAGAGCGGTATCAGAGATTTGTTGTGGGTGTAATATGAACATACCTCCGCAGTTATATGTAGAGGTGATGAAGAATGACCGCATTTTGGCCTGTCCCCAGTGTGGAAGGATTCTCTATTTTGAACAGGAAAACTCTCAGTAGAATTTTTCCGCTGCTGTAAATTGTTTTTTTTACTGAGTTCAGTTATAATACAACCCTCTGTTATAGTTTTCGTATGCGCAGATGAACCCGGGAAAGTGCTGATATAGTAGTGCAAGCTTAACGGAGGTTCCATATTCTGGAATTAAAATAAAATAACGGGGGTATGTTTTATGAGTAAGAAGGGGTTTGATTCATTTGAAGAGCTGATGGAGCGGGCAAGCAAGTTTGTGGAGTTGCAGGGTGGCAAGTGGGACCATATGGCATGGCTGGAGTTTTTATCCGAAATGCAGAAACAAGGTTTTCATCTTTCCCATGATATGCAGTCATATCTGGGTTCAATGCTTGAGTCAATGAAGAAACTCTATGGCACATTTATGAGCACCAAGGGTTTCGAAAACGTTCTGCTGGATATATCGGAAAGTACGATAATTTTTATCAAAAAGACTAAAGGCACGTGGGACCATGTAGGGTGGGAGGCTTTTATAAAAGATGTTCAAAAGACCGGCATATCCTTAACGGAGGAGACTACCACATATCTGGGTGGCGTGCTTGAGGCGGCAAAAGAGCTCTACATGTTTCCAATGAAATCGTTAAAGCCTGCTGAAAAGGGTAAGGGCAAAGAATAAGAAAGCATGATTGCAATAACAGCAACTGGAGCGGCCCTGGGGCAACTGACCGCTCCGTGGCGGCGGCACACATGATAAATCTGGTGAGTTATATATTATGATGGGAGACAATACTTGTGGTTGATGTAAATAAGTTTACAAACGAAGAGAGCCGTATATATGAAGATGCAATCACAACATTAAAAGGCTATGTTGACAGTGGTATGGGTTATGAGGAGGCGGTTAACAAGCTGACGGTTAGTGATGCGCAATTGAAGCAGATCATTAGTGATGACTTCTTAAAGATACTGATTGTGGAGATGCACTATGAGGGGGCTATGGCGGTAAAGGATGTGGCCTCCAAACTGGGAGTGACTGTGGAGCTGATTGTGGCCACTAAAAATGAAATGCTTGAGGAAGTACAAAGTACAGCCATTAAAGCCTTTCACAATGAAGCAAGGTGGGGAAACGCATGAGTTCAGGTGTTGAGGTAGATTATTTAATCACCGGCGATTATGTTCTTACCATGGAGTTAGGGCACAAGCCGATAGTAAACGGTGTAGTTGCCGTCTCAGGCGGAAAGATTATAGATGTTGGTCATGCGGATGTGCTATTGAGTAAGTATAAAGCCGGCAGAGTGCTGGGGGGCAAAGGCAGGGTGATAATTCCCGGCCTTATAAATACCCACACACATGCAGCCATGGTTTATTTCAGGGGGCTTGCGGATGATTTACCTCTTAAGGAGTGGCTTGAGGGCTATATCTGGCCTGCGGAGGGAAGATGGTTAAGCGGGGAGTTTGTGGCCGATGCCATAACCCTGGCTTGTCTTGAGATGATGCTAAACGGCATTACTACTTATAACGACATGTATTTTTTTAAAGAAAGCATAGCCAAGACAACAACGGAGATGGGAATGAGGGCGGTACTGGGTGCCGGAATTCTGGATTTTCCCACGGCCTCGGCAAAAAACGCTGATGGGTATTTAAGTAATGCGGAGAATTTTATAAACAACTGGCATAAAGATACTCTCATAACACCGGCGGTGTCTCCACATGCCCCCTACACATGTGGCCCGGATACATTCAGGAAAGCGAAAAGACTATCGGAGCGCTATGGACTTCCGCTGCATACGCATCTTTCAGAGACACAGCACGAAGTGGCCGACATTACAAAGCTATACGGCAAATCACCGGTGGAGCATCTTAGTTCAATAGGGGTGCTTGATAGCACTGTGGTGGCAGCCCATTGTGTTTGGGTCAGTGATAAAGAGGTGGATATTCTCTCAGAGGCCGGGGTAAGCGTATCACACTGTGTGGAGAGTAATCTCAAGCTGGCCTCAGGCATAGCGCCCGTGGTGGGTATGTTAAAGAGGGGAGTGAACGTGGCCTTTGGTACAGATGGTGCGGCAAGTAACAATGATCTAGATATTTTTACCGAGATGTCCATAGCCGCCCGTCTTCACAAAGCTGTAAACAATGACCCCACTGTGCTTACCGCTAAAGAGGCTCTTACGATGGCAACGATATCGGGAGCTACAGCTCTTGGAAAATCAGAGACGATAGGCAGCATTAAAGCAGGCAAGACGGCGGATTTAGTTATACTGAATCTTGATAAACCTCATCTTACGCCCTATTATGATATTTACTCGCTCATAGTGTATTCTATGAGGGCCTCAGACGTTGAAACAGTTATGATAAACGGAAAGCTTACGGTGGAAAATAAAGTCTGTCTGATGAAAGATGAAGGGGAAATAATAGAAAAGGCAAGGTGGTGGAAAGACAGAATCGCCGCCGAGACAAAAATCGGCAAGTCATATTAGTTTTACCTTTTTGACTGTAGCCCGGTATAAGGGCTAAAAGTGTACCGAAATCAGTATCAGCTGATACAAATCCTTAACCATTATGGCCCTTGCAAAAAAACTTTATCTTATAACAAAACCCTGTTGTTGTTGGAACCTGTTTGCTTTATTGAGCATTACTATTTACTCAATAAGACCACAATAGACCTTGGTGCCACCGTATAATAATTCTGCTCGTTTATGTAAAATTCCGAACCCACATCCATTATGTCATGGGGTGCCTCCAGATTTGTATCTATAAACCTGTGCCATTTTTTCCAGCATGTTGGGGATGGCAATTGAAATGTCAGGAACTCATAGTAGGTGTTCAATATTATGTATATATCCCCGCTTACGTCCCTTCCGGCTATAAACATGGCAACTGAGCGTGAGTATTGTGATTTATCCGGTTTACTTATTTCAACGCCATGCCAACTGATGTTCTCAGAGTGGAATTTCTCAGGCCGCAAGATTACATGCTCTTTGCGAAACTTAATCAACTCCCTGAAAAACCGGAACATGACAGGATTATCCTCTAATTGTGTCCAGTCCATCCAACTAATTATGTTGTCCTGACAGTAGGCATTGTTGTTACCGCCCTGCGACCTTGCTATTTCATCACCGGATAGGATCATAGGCACTCCATGGGAAAGGAGAAGAATTGCTGCAAAGTTTTTCATCTGCCGCTTTCTTAACCTCTTAATCTCTTCGTTATCAGTTTGCCCCTCCCAGCCACAATTCCAGCTCCAGTTGTCATTGGCGCCGTCACGGTTATCCTCGCCGTTGCTTTCGTTGTGCTTCCAGTCATAGCAGACTAGATCGTTAAGTGTAAATCCATCATGACATGTCACAAAATTTATACTGTGGTAGGGCTCACGTCCGCTTATTTTATAAAGATCGGGAGAGCCTATCAGACGCAGCATCATGGCCTCGACAAAGCCCTTCTCGCCCCGCACAAAACGCCTCACATCGTCTCTGAATTTGCCGTTCCACTCCGCCCAGCGCCCCCAGTTTGGAAATGAACCGACCTGATAAAGCCCTGCGGCGTCCCAGGCCTCGGCTATTAATTTTGTATTGGCCAGTATCGGGTCAGCGGCTATGCGCTCAAGGAGCGGTGGGTCAGTCAGCACAGAGCCGTCACGCCCCCTGCCCAGTATTGAGGCAAGGTCAAACCTAAAGCCATCCACATGCATCTCCGTAACCCAATACCTCAGGCAATCCAAAATCATGTTTCTTACCACCGGATGATTACAATTTAACGTATTGCCACAGCCTGAGTAATTATGGTAGTCCCCCGTTGCAGGGTCAACTATGTAATAGATGGAATTATCAATGCCTTTAAAGGAAAACGACGGCCCGCGCTCGTTACCCTCCGCCGTGTGGTTAAATACCACATCAAGAATCACCTCAATGCCGGCTTCATGAAGTGCTTTTACCATCGACTTAAATTCCCTGACCTGCAGCCCGTTTCTGCTTTCACACGCATACGAGGCCTTTGGAGCAAAAAACGATATTGGCTGGTAGCCCCAGTAATTAAACAAACGGTCCCCTGTTGCCGGATTTACTCGGTCTGAGTCAATCTCTTCAAATTCCATAATAGGAAGTAATTCAATGGCGGTAATACCCAGCTCCTTCAAATAGGGGATTTTCTCAATAACTCCGCGATACGTGCCGGGACACTGTACTTTGGAGGATTTATCAACTGTAAAACCCCTGACGTGCATTTCGTAAATTATGGAGTCCTTCATCGGTATGTTCAACGGTGCGTCGTAGCCCCAGTCGAAGTCATCCTCAATAACCAGTGAGCGGCGAATATTGTATGGGGACTCCTTAATATCCTCTCCCCTGCGTCTGTAAAGTTTACCCCACTCAGATGACCCGGAAAGGGCCTTAGCGTATGGGTCTGCAAGCACATTACCGCAGCAGAACCTGTGCACATCGGGGTTGTCATTAGGGTCACGCTCTATTATGTAGCCGTACCTTGTCATTGTATAGAGGCCTTTTACAAAGACGTGCCAAACATCCCCGGTCTTATTGTACTGTGAATCCAACGGTATCTCGGCAAGTGGCTCTCTTTCTCCTGATGTATAGATTAGGAGTATGACATCAGTGGCGTGTTTTGAAAAAATGGCAAAATTAATGCCGCCTTGCCTGACCATAGAGCCCAGAGGGTTAGGGCTGCCTCTGAAGATTTCAAGTCCGCCCTTTTTGGACAGACGCTTGCCCTTAGTGTTTTCAAGGGGTTTCATATAAAACGTATCCTTTCATTGATATAGTGTTTTATTTTAGAACGGGCGGCTTCTGCGCTCCTCAGCAAAACTTCTAAGGTAATTCGTATAATTGTCGTAATCCAGCAGCCTCTCCACCGGGTCTTTCATGCGGAAAGACCAGTTAGAGGCGCCAACTGTACCTGGGACATTTACTCTTTCATCCTCGGGCAGGGGCATTCTCAAATCATCATGAAGGGCCAACAGGTCCTGAAGCGGAAAGATAGCCAGCATAGAGTTGGAGCGCATGTTTCTTCTTATTATTGCTGCTGCAACCTCAGTGGACAGGTGGTTTGGACACCCATGGTGCAAATGCAGAAGTGAATAATACTGATTTCTGTCCCAATTGCCCTCTTCCCACCAGCCCCTTAAAACTGATGTGTCGTGTACAGAGGGTGAGCAGACGCTTAATCTTGGATAACTGCCCGGATCAATATATGGAGCTGACTCAATGTGGTATTCCCTGGCCCAGCGCTCAACCCTGAGGCTCAGAATGCTAAGTCCTCCCAACACCCCGGCAACACACTTAGGCACTGCTCCCAGATCCTCTGCACAGACAAGCATGTCTGTGGTCTCGCACATCATGGTCAGAAGTGTCGCGGCGTTTTCAGCCCATATCTCTTCATTTTTGGCGGTAGTCCTGTCAATTAGCTCACGCACCCTGTAGCGCTGCCCGTCGTCCATATTGTGAAATGCCCTGCTTCTGTAGTAAAACCACGAGGGCTGATACGCATCCACACCGGCTTTGGGTTGAACCAACAGGCGGTCACGGTACAGATCAAGGAGTTTATTTTTAATGTCATCGCCCTCCTTGAGGGCTATAATTGCCTTCTCGCCGTTTACAGCGGAGTTAAAAACAAAATTCCCTTCATTGTCCTCTTTAAAATAGGAATTTATAACGTACTCCGATGAGTTTCCAAAGTAACTTCTGAGGTATGATTTTGTAAAGACAGGGTTAGCGAATGAGTGTACCTGAAAATCGGAAAACCCGGTGTTCTTGATGTCATTTATGGATATTTCGGCACATGGGTCGAAGTAACCAAGCCTTCCTGTGGCCTCAGTGGCCGGAATTTTCCATATACGGAAAAATCCAAGGACATGGTCTATACGGTAGGCATGGTAAAATTTGGCGGCCTGCCTGAGTCTTGCACGCCAGAAGCTGTAGTCTTCTTTCTTCAACGCATCCCAGTTGTAGCACGGGAAGCCCCAGTTTTGACCAATGTCTGAAAACATATCCGGCGGCGCCCCGGCTCTTCCGCTTAAATCAAACAGCCGCCTTTCGTACCAAACATCCGCGCTGTCCTCGTTTATCAAGATAGGGATATCTCCCTTTAGTCTCAATCCCATATCTTCGATGCTCTTTGCCGCCTTGATAAGCTGCTTTTCCAATTCAAGCTGTACCCAGGCAAAAAACATCACATCCGTTTCATGTTCATTCCAGTACTTATTTAAATCCGCCTCTGTGGGGTCTCTCATTATTTCCCAGTTAAGCCATGTATCGAATTCGTAAGTGTCCTTAATTGCACGGTAAACAGCATAGGGCTTTACCCAGGGGTTTTCCGATATCCACTGCGTGAGGGCTTTTGAGCTTTTTATTTGTTTTTCGTTATGGGTGTAGATTTTTCTTAGCATAGCCTCTTTAAATGAACGTACTTCCATGTAATCAACCCGTGGCAGGGCATTCAGACGCTCCTTAGCCTCAGTGATTTCAGAGGTGAAACTGTCCAGCCATTTCAGGCCGCTCTCTGTAAGCGCATCCAGTTTTATGTATATCGGATGGAGAGCAAAAGCACTGAGAGCATTATAAGGGGATGAGTCCATACCGGTGTCGTTAACCGGAAGTATCTGAATAACGTCAATATTGGCCCTTTTGCACCACTGTGCAAACTTTATTAAGTCAATAAAATCTCCGATGCCGCAGTTGTCCTCCGTTTTAATGGAAAAAACAGGGATAGCTACTCCAGTTAGAAACCTCGTTATTTTTCCAAATTTCATAAAACACCTCTTTTCCTAAAGTATTATGTTTTTTCATGGTAAACCCCACTGTTTGGCATTCTAACATAAAACGGTCATCATTAGAAAGGGGGTTGCTCAGGATATTTTGGTTTTGCCGGACTGCGTTTTTTAACGGTATAGTTTCCTGCTGCGGCTTTTATGATATAATCGCACTACCCGGCCGTGGCTGCGGCGGAGGTGTCTCAAAGTTAGACGATTGAATGCAACTTGGGGTATTAGGTGTCAGAGATTATAGAATTGACAGATTGTGTCGTTTGTAACACAATAATCCTGTTTTTTATACATGTTTTAGTAAAAGAATGACGTTTTTAAAGGGTTTTTGTTGTGGCATATAATTTGCATAATCTATACAGGTTTATGAGATATCAGAGAACGATAAAGAGAGAAGTGGCATTTGAGGGTGTGGGGTTGCACACAGGTGTTTATTGCAGGGCAAGTGTGTATCCGGCCTCCGAAGACCATGGAATAGTTTTTCACCGGCCTTGTAAAAACGCTTCTTTTTTTGCAAACTTAGGGACGGTGACTGATACGGTATTTGCCACTACCATAGGTAACGAAAGAGCACAGATCAGGACAGTTGAGCATATTCTGGCCGTCCTTTCCGCTCTTTCAATTGATAATGTAACAATAGAGGTCGAGGGTCCTGAAATCCCGATTTTAGATGGAAGCGCAATTGAGCTTGTAAACCTTCTGACGAATGCCGGTATTAAAAAACAAAAAAAGAAAATGCCGTATATCAAGATACTAAAACCGGTTGTATTTGAAGACAGAAACTCCTCAGTTACCGTCTATCCTTATGACGGCAGGAAGATATCATTCAGATTGTTTTTCCCCAATCATTTTCTGGGCGAGCAGTTTTTTTCTCTTGATCTTAATGAGGACACCTTTATAAGGGACATAGCTCCGGCAAGGACTTTTGGGTTTTTAAAGGATGAGGAGTATTTCCGCCTGCACGGTCTTGCAAAGGGTGTGTCGCTACAAAATGCTGTGATATTCAGCGACAGTGATGTTATTAATGAGACAGGGCTGAGATTTGCAAACGAATGTGTAAGACATAAAATACTTGACAGTATAGGCGACTTTGCCCTTTCCGGTTTTCCCATATTGGGGCATATCGTAGCGGATAAGTCCGGACACACGTCGAATATAAAGTTTCTCAGTACGCTGCTTTCCTCTCATGATTGTTGGGAAGTTGTAACCGAACAGGTTGAAGAGTCCGCATATCCCGTCTTTAGCTTAAGCTATACATAATTTTTATACCATCTAAATCCATTATAAAATCATGAATAAGGTTATTTATTTTGGTTGGATAATTCTCTGCTTGGTAACTGGAGCTGAAAAGATTTATACATATTGACCACAATACAATTAAAAGTATATCATTCCCCGTATGAAAAAATTGTGGGGCGGCAGGTTTACGGAAGGTGTGGCAAAAAGCGTGGAGACTTTTACAGAATCTATATCTTTTGACAAACGCCTTTGGCCTTACGACATAACGGGAAGCACGGCACATGCAAAAATGCTTGCCAAGCAGGGTATCATAACTCAACGGCAAGCAAGGGAGATTGTCACCGGATTAAGAAAAATAGCAAAACAGATAGCAGCCGGCAAGTTTAATTTTAAAGTTGAACTTGAGGACATCCACATGAATATAGAGAGTGCCCTTACGGATATGTACCCAGGCTCCGGCAGGAAGCTCCACACCGCCCGCTCCCGCAACGATCAGGTTGCCCTTGACCTGAGGCTTTATCTCAGAGATGAGGTTCAAACAATTATTTCAAGAATCGTAAACTTTCAACACACGCTGGTGGATATTTCAGAGAAACATCTAAGCATTATAATGCCCGGCTACACGCATCTCCAGCGGGCGCAGCCTGTCTTGCTTGCGCACCATCTGATGGCTTATGCGGAGATGTTTCAGCGTGATAAGGAGAGATTAAGCGATTGCCTGAAACGTATCAACACGTTGCCTCTGGGCGCTTGTGCCATGTCGGGGACAACTTTAAATATTGACAGAGCCTCTGTGGCAAGGGAGTTGAATTTTGCCCGTATTTCAGAAAATAGCATGGATGCAGTATCAGACAGGGACTTTGTGATTGAGTTTATTTCACACTGCTGCATCATAATGATGCACTTAAGCCGTATGGCGGAGGAGCTGATTTTATGGAACTCTAAGGAGTTTTCCTTCATAGAGATATCAGATGCCTACACCACGGGCTCAAGCATAATGCCGCAGAAAAAGAATCCTGATGTGGCTGAGTTGATTCGTGGTAAGACAGGGCGTCTCTATGGCTCCCTTATGGCAATACTAACCGTAATGAAGGCGCTCCCACTTACATATAACCGTGACATGCAGGAGGATAAGATTTCGCTCTTTGACGCCTGTGACACCACAGCAGCGTCACTTCAGATAATTAATGAAATGTTTCACCATATAAAATTTAACTCAGACAGACTTCACGAAACTGCGGACTCAGGGTTTTCCCTTGCCACCGATTTGGCTGAATATTTAGTGAGAAAGGGAGTACCTTTCAGAGAGGCGCATGAAATTACCGGTAATATTGTAAAATACTGCATAGAAAACAGCAAAACCATGGAAAAAATCACTCTTGACGTTTTTAAGTCATTTTCCAATAATATAGAAGAGGATGTTTATGAGTGTCTGGAGTTACTGGCCGCCGTCAATAATAAGAACTCATATGGGGGTACTTCCACTGCTGAGGTACAAAGGCAAATTGTAAGGTTTAAGGAATTGCTGAAAACTAAGGGGAAGAGCCTGAAAAGGAAGAAATAGATGATGATAAAACGAGCACTTATTATAATAATGGCTTCACTAACGATGTTTACGTTAATTCTTTCCTGCGGGAAAAAAGGGCCTCCGACACTTAGGGATACCGCAGATAACGTAACTAAGCCGGGGGTAAAATGACGATAAAGGAAACAATCCAGAAGTGTGTAAAAGACAGCATTGATGTCAAGGAGAGGTTTTTCTCGGAAAATATGGACAGAATAGAAGAGGTAGCTAAGGCCATAGCAGGTGCGTTTTCCAACGGCAGGAAGATACTGCTGTTTGGTAACGGCGGCTCGGCAACGGATGCCTCTCATATAGCGGCGGAGTTTGTCAACCGGTTTAAGTGCGAACGTCCCGGGTTGCCTGCCATAGCGCTTAATACCGACATGGCTGTGATAACCTCCATAGGAAATGATTACGATTTTTCGGAGGTCTTTGCCCGGCAGATGAAAAGCCTCTCACAGGAGGGTGACATCGCAGTTGCTATAAGCACAAGCGGCGGCTCTAAAAACGTACTTAAAGCCGTGGATGTGGCGAACAAGAAGAAAGTAATCGTTATAGCCTTTACCGGTGAAAAAGGAGTTAAATTAGCGGAAAAATCCACACATCCGTTTGTTGTGCCCTCAACCGACACGGCACGCATTCAGGAAACTCACATCACGCTGGCTCACGTGCTATGCCAGCTTGTTGAGGAGATTTTGTTTCAATTTCCAACTAAAAAATCCAAACATTAATGGCGCAGGCAACCGTAATCGGCATTGACCCAGGAAGTGTGCATTGTGGCTATGGCGTTTTACAAACTGAGGGAACCTCACTGCGCCTGATATGCACAGGGCGGATTTCCCCTCCGGCTAAAAACCCGCTGCCCCAACGTTTAAAATTCATTTTTGAAAAATTAAGAGAAATCATAAGCGACACTCACCCCGGTGAAATGGCTATCGAGAAGGTTTTTAATGCAAGGAATTTTATATCAGCCCTGCACCTGGGCCATGCCAGAGCTGTGGCCATGCTCTGCGCCTCTTTAGACGGATTAACCGTGTCTGAGTACTCCGCCCTTGAAATAAAAAAGGCGGTAAGCGGCTACGGTAAGGCTGATAAAAATCAGGTGCTTCATATGGTTAAAGCCATTTTAAACATAAAATACGATATTGCATTTGACAGCTCAGACGCTCTGGCTGTTGCCATTTGCCACATGAATTCTTTGAAGTTAAAGGGGCTTTAACCCCACAGTGATACCAAATTGCATTCATTCGATTAACTTTGTTGGCATCGTCGAAAGCTCCTTGATGTACGAAATAGTACACCTGTGTCGCTTTCTCCTTGCCGCCTCGTTACTCTTTTGAATGCAACGTGGTATGAGTCTTAAAGAGCTTCTTGACGGGTTTTATGATTCTTTTGATTTTAAAGGAAGGGTTTTAAACGACCCAATTGAGTTTCCTATGATGTATAAAACCCATGCTGATATTGAAGTCTCCGGCCTCATAGCGGCCTCTTTAAGCTACGGCAAGGTAACTCTGTTTAAGCCGGTAATACGGCTGATTCTTCAGAAAATGGGGAAGACTCCGGCGGAGTTTCTGTTAAATTTTGACGTTAAAACCCACAAAGACTTGTTTTCCGGCATTTCGTACAGATTTAACCGTAATGAGGATGTGTTGGCTCTGTTATTTGTTATCAGCGAAATATTAAAAAACTATGGCTCTGTAAGGAATCTTTTTGTGAGTAATTTTACAGGCGGTATTTATGGTTCAATACACGGTTTTGTTCAATACGCGCAAAGAGTGGATACGGAGCCGGTTTACGGTAGTGGTAAAAAATCGGATGGTTTTCTGCAATTTTTCCCTGACCCTGCTAAGGGAAGCGCTTGTAAGAGAGTTAATATGTATCTGAGGTGGATGGTGCGCAGCGGAGATATTGATTTTGGACTGTGGCCTGAGATACCGGCATCAGCTCTTGTGATTCCACTTGATACGCATATATCAAAGGTGGCACGCTGCCTTGGACTTACAAAGAGAAAAAGTAATGACTGGAAAGCCGCTGTTGAGATAACTCAGGCGCTCTGTGGTCTTAATCCGCAGGATCCGTTAAGATACGACTTTGCCCTCTGCCACCACGGCATCTCAGGCTCATGTAAGGCAATACGGCAAGCCGATGCCTGCAATAATTGTTCCCTTAATTCAGTAAGGGAAGGACAAAGCCCTTCCCATTACTAAAAATATTCAGTAATTATTAAAAACCTGCTGCTATTTGGTTTTTTTAATGTACAGTTCCCAGTGGCCTTTATCCTCGACCTTAACGGAGTCAAACCCAAAGCCCTGTTTTTCAGCATATTTTGGAATGGAGTCCTCGGCAGAGGCCGGGGCGTCACAGAGAACTTTAAGAAGTGTGTCTTTTTCCATTTTTTCCATTTTTTTCTTGGTTAATACCAAGGGATAGGGGCACACCCTTCCTAAAACATCCAGGACCTCAGTGGGCTCCTCCGCTCTTAAATCACCCATATAGTGTTACCTCCAAAGGCAAATTTTTTATACTTAAAAATACATTAAGTGGACAGATGATTCCATCTCAGCCATAATCTCGCTAAATGGGACAATCTGGGTGGTCATATCGGCGCCCAGGTCCTCGGCATCCATAATCAGGGTGTCCTCGGTAAGGCCAAGTCTTTTGATGTCTTCCTCACAAATCAGCACCTTGATATCGGTAAGCAGAGCGTTTTTAATGTGAGATTCCAGTGTGGAGACGCCATATGTATTGGCGTCTTGGTTTTTTAAACAATTTAAAACGCCGTTTCCGACAAAGGCCAGCACAGGTTCAACGTTTTCGTCCTCCTCAAGATGTATCTCCACGGTTTGGCTTGCTATGCAATGGGTGAGGGCCAGCCTTGAACTTTCACCCTTATACGGCAATTTATCAACAATGAAAGTTATCTTCTTAATCGCCGACATCCTACTCACCTCCTATATGAAGTACCCGGTCGGCATTATAACAACTTGCCAGATACCAGTCCATGCTTTTTCTGCCAAATTTGTCAATAAGGTCTTCTTTATGGTACCCCCTGGCCTCGGCACAAGCCTCGCAGGCAACAACAGTCATTCCACCGGCAACCAGATCGGTCATGGTTTTCTCAAGTGATGAATAATCCTTAAAAGTGCGCTGCCCCTTCTTTGAAAGCATAGTGCCGTTGCCCGAAAGCCACATATCAACATCGTGGCCTTTTTCTCTGGCCGCCTCGGCAAGCTTCACAGCAAAATCCAAAGTCATGGAACCCACCAGGGATGAAAAACATCCTATAGTTAATTTGCTCATTGTACCCCCTATAGCCAGATTAATTTTTCAAAATCGTTAAAAATTAAATCCACAAGCCCGCTGTAATCCACGACCGTTACACCGGATGTGACCTTTGATGGATCAAATCCTCTTACCTGCAAATCCTCCGAAAGAGCATATATTTTCGTACCTTTCCCAAGAACCGGTGAGCTCTGCCCGTTTTCACTAACCACAGCATTATAGACTCCGTTTTGCACCAGCACTATTCCCAGAAAATCCGTTTTCAGCCTTTCGAGGGTATCGTTCTTTGTGCCATATTCACTGACAAATACCCCTAACTTCATAAATACACCCCCCTTAAATATTGCTTTTATTTAACTACCACAGTTATTTCAAACAACCCTCTAATTAAAACAATTGGAAGATAAAATTGTCAACAGGCAGGCTTAACTAAAAAAAAGTAAATTGAATTAGAACTGGAAATAACCCCTGCCAGTGTCGTCTTTGATAAGCAGCTCAGCTGTGATTATTGAGGATATACAGATATTTGGCAGGCCGCTGCCGGGATGTGTCCCGCCTCCGGCTATGTAGCAATTTGACAACTCCTCAGACCTGTTGTGCGGCCTGAAGTAAAACATCTGGCTTAAATCATGGCTAAGGTTAAACACCGCACCATTGTATATGTTAAAGTCCTTTTCCCAGTCATCAGGTGTTAGTACTCTCTCCACCTCAATGTGGTCTTCAATGCCCTTGAGCTCCGTGGATTTACCAATAAAATCCAATACTTGATCTCTGAAATCCTGCCTTACTGCACCCCAGTTAATTTGAGCCTTATTATTTGGCACAGGCACCAATATATAAACTGAGGATTTCCCCTCCGGCGCCAAAGTGCTGTCTGTAACAGAGGGATTTTGAATGTATGCAAAGGCCGTGGATGAGGGTTTCAGCGTCATTGTTATATCATCCATTTGCCCCTTAAAGCCGCTGCCGAAAATAAGGTTGTGGTGAGGCATGTCATACTTCTTGTCAATGCCAAGATACACCATAAACGCTGAACACGAATAGTCACGCCTTTGCAAGTCATTATCGGTATATTTTTTCCGCTTCCCCATTAAATTTGACATTGCATAGGCAAAATCCGCATTTATTATTACATAGCCGGAGTAGTCCCTCTCACCATTTTCTAAAAGCACTCCCACAGCTTTTTTATCCTTTCGTAAAATCTGTTTTACTGCGGTTGAAGTGTGAATCTTGCCGCCATATTTTTCAACAACAGATGCCATAGCAAGCGTTAAACGGTTTAACCCTCCCGTTACGTGTGCGATTCCCCACGTATGTTCTATAAATGAAATTAATGTATAAGCCGACGGCGCCCGCCACGGTGACATCCCAATGTATTTTGTCTGAAATGACATTGCCAACCGCATCTTCTCATCAGTAAAATACTTTTCCAGTCTGTTTCTCAGAGTGTTAAATACATCCATTTGAGGAAGAGCCTCTATAAAATGGGGTCTCAGAAAATCATACAGGCTGTCGTAAGGCTCTTTAAAACACCGCTCTATGCGTCTGAATCTGTAGTGTTCTAGTTCCTTAAATTTTAGATAATTATCCACTTCCGCAGGAAACAGCCGCCTTATTTCGGCTATTGTTTTATCTGTATTTGTTGAAGGAAAAAACTCCGTGCCGTCATCAAACTTTAGCCGGTACAACGGATCCAGCGCCTTAATCTCCACATAGTCTTTCAGGTCGGCCCCGGCAAGCGTAAAAAGCCCCTCCATGTACTGAGGCATCATTAAAAACGTGGGCCCTATGTCGAAAACGTAATCATCAATAATAAGTCTGCCCGTCCTGCCCCCGACAGACTTTTCCTTTTCATAAACTGTTACATCGTAGCCCTTATAAAGCAACAACATAGCCGTAGCCAACCCGCCCGGCCCAGCTCCTATAATTATGATTTTCTTTTTCATGTAACAGAGAAAAAAGAGTGCTTAAAATCCCCTCTCACAAGGGAGCGCAACCCCCTTGACCCCTTTATTTCACTCTGCGCCACCACTGTGGATACCCAGTCTGTAAATATCACGCAGGAGTTCACCTGCAGAGGGGTGGTCTGCAATATTTTTTGAGTAGTGTGCATATCTTATGACGGCGTTAACGTCTATTATGAACACTCCTGAGAGTTGAAGGACATCCCCTGCGGGCACTCCGGGAAGATGTCCTTTTCCTAAGGCCCTCAGGCCGCTTATTAATACCCTTGGAGATACAATGCCGGTTACGCCTGCGCTGTGGAGCTGATACGCCCTGTAGAGATTCTTATGAGGGTCGCATATTATCGTAAATGTAATGCCGTGGACCTTACGGAACAACTCCGCCTGCTTGAGTGTGCCCATGCCAACAAGTATTATGTTAATGCCAAGAGCATCAAAGTGCCGCCTTTCTCTGTGCAACTGCACAGCCTGTTCCTTGCAAAACGGTCATCCGAAATGCCGCAAAAACACAAGCACTATTGTGCCCTGAAGCCACAACCGGCTTAACTGCACTTCTGTACCCTCTGACAGAAGCACCTTTGAGTCAGGAGCAATGCTGCCATATTTCATCATATGGCTGAGGAAAGCTCCGCAAACTGCTCCAGCAGGATGTCCTCTGTAAATGGTTCATCCAGCGGCAGACATTGATTTTTCCATATTTTAAGACAATCCTCCGGCTCTGAACTCTCAGGCGTCATCCCTCCGGCTATTTCGTAAAAATAATTATACCTGATCTCGTAACCCTCATATATAAACCAATGAATATCCGTATTGCCAAATATTTTATTGATCTCGGCTATTGCCTCCACTACCATAATGTGAAGCCGGTTTTTTTGAAAATACGCACCTCCTGAGTAGGTCATGAGCAGTTTATTTTTATGTGTCTTAAAGAAGTCAAAAAACTGATTTCTCTCCACTAAATCCACCAGGGCGGAGCCGACCCTGTGCAGGTCGTCTATCATTACCTGAATTACATCCGCCTGTTCAAAAAGACTACCGGATTTTATAAATGACAATGATTTCTCATTATTTCCAATTACAAAAAAAGTCAGACTATCCGAAAATTCCCCTTTTATAGTCAAGCTGTCTATGTCTGTAACAGGATTTTGCGGATTAAGCACATAGGGCACTGTGAGGTTACGCAAACGCCCGGCATCCTCAGGCTCAATCCGTAACAGCCTGCTGAGGAAATTAACATGTTGTGCAAAGCTCTGGTCTGTCAAGATAATTGTTTTTTTGTCGTTTGCCGACAGCCCGGATATCTTCTTAAAGTAGTAATTATGAAACATGGACTCATAAAAGCGGTTACACATCTGCAAAAACAGGTTGGTAAAGACTAAGTTCTTTTCACGGGTATATGTTTTTTTAGTATAGACCGGAAAAGCCTGCTCTATAAACTCCATGCTGCAAAGGTCTGCAACCTCTCTGACTTTGCTATGCAGAGCTTTGCTTATCTCCATTAGTTTTCTGTACTGTTCTTTATCAAAATCACTAACCTTATCGATGTTTGTAATGTCGTCTTCTATGCTGCTGATTTTTTTAGTAAGCGGCTCGACAAACGATGTTGTAACGGTTTTGTCCCACCACTGCAGATGCTCTATAAGCGGCATAAAAAACATCTCCATAGAGCCTTTCAGATCCTTTATAAACTGAGACTTATCTATATACTCCGGCGCACTCTCACCACTTTTGCTTAATAAGGACTTTGCCGAGGACCCGACAGCTTCAGAGACACGTCTCTTTTTCATATTCGGCAAAAAGAAGCTCTTTACTGTTGTGTTTTGAATATCCGTACGCCTTACGTCAAGGCCGAGGTCGTCAAAGTACTCTTTGAATTTATTTCTTGCATTATCGAGATTATCCAACATGCTGGCCTTGATTTCATACATCTTTTCACCGATTTCATTTGTTTTCATGGTAAACTCGGTATCGCGCAAATAATTGAAGTCATAACGGGATGCAAACATTCTGGATAGTTCACGCTCATAAACAGTATATAAGCTGTTATAATCCATCTTTTGGCTCCAGATAGTAACCACCTGCTCTTTTGTGTGTTTAATCCGCTCATAGTACTTTTTATATTTATCGAGCTTTTTGATTTGCTCTTCAATACTGGTTTTTTTCTCCGCTTCCGCTTTTCCAACCCCTAGCACCAAAGCAATAAGGGCATTTACCTCATCCACTACTTTTCTGAGGTTTCTTATCGTATATTCGTACTGGAGCTGCTTTGCCACCGCCTTAATAATGTATATCAATTCCTCAAAGCCCGACTCCGCCCATACGGCATTATCCTTATTTTTAAAATACTGAGTGGCGGTGGTGGTCTCAACCTGAGCAATGGGAGCGTCCTTCAAACTTGCGTATGGCCGTATGAGCTTTTCAAAGTCCTCTTTAAAACTATCCAGACGTGACTCAATTGTATCTGAGGCGTCTCTGCCCAACGAGCTGTCAACTACCGCCCCCTTGCATGTTTGAACGAATATGATTTTCTGGTCGGCATCCATTATTTTGTTCAGTATCTTTCTGTCCGCTTCTTTCATCGGGCTTCTGATTGAAGACAAGTATATGATTAAATCAGCCTGCGGCAGAAACTCTCTTAATGTCAGGTCCTCATGCTCTTTAAGCCCGTAAGCATCGAGTCCCGGGGTGTCGGCCAGTTCTATGTTGTCACCAAGCATAAAAGAAGGCAGCCCAAGTTTTATATACTTAATGCTGTACTTATTGCCGGGGTTTTCGTCCTCAGAGCTATACTTCCAGATGGATTCCTGCAATACCTCATCACCGGTTTTCTTTAAACGCTTTTCATCCTCAAACATGATTTCAAGTGTTGGCTCTGAGGCTTTTGAACAGAACACCAACATGTTTGTCGTTGCCTTGCTCTGCTCTTTTAATATCTTTGTCCCTGTACCAAGCAGGATATTTAATACGGATGATTTCCCTGAACTCGTTATTCCTACAAGGCCGCTTTTTATTGTGTGGACGGAAAATGAATTTATATTTTGTTCTAAATTGTGTATTCTGTTTGTAAACTGGTCAAGTTTCAAAGCCTTCAGGTCTGAGACTATTTTAGAAGTCTCACTTAGAAAACTTTGTATTTTGCTCTCTTCTTTTTCCATGTTAAATTCCCATAATAAAACTTCTGTTTATCAGGACTGTGATGAACCGCCAAACATTTGTTCTATTGCCGAGAGCTTGTCCCTGAGCTCCATTTTGTTGTTTTGTGCACGTTGAGCCAAAAGATCGACACCTCGCAGTTCACTTTCAAATATCGTCCGTAGTATTGTCAGCATCTCTGCTTTGTTTGCTGAAAATGATGTTTCTATCTTTTTTATTTCCGCTGTAAGAGAGTCTTTTATTGTCTCACCGGTTACGGACTTCATGCTTTGAAGCAATCCGATAAGTTCTTTGACGGTACTTTCCATAGAAGCAGCGGTATCTCTTTTGATCTCGCCGACACTGCCTCTGATAACATCCATAATTTCGTTGGTTTTCTGCATCTGTTTTTCAAGTTGCACTGTAGAGTTTTGAAATTTGTCCGGAAGGGTTTTTAACTGCTCTTCCACGGACTTTGCAAGTGAATCAAGTTGGGTAGTATTGGCGGCGTCTATTTTCTGCTTAATGTGGTTCAGTTCGGTTTTAAGATTAGTGATTTCCACCGACTGGTTTTTAAGAATACTTTTGCTCTCTTCAATTGAGTCATTCAGGTTTTTATTTAACCTTTCAAGTATTGTAAGAAATTTAATCTCCAGTTGAGCCGTTGTCAGCTCCATAACTTTTTGTAACTGTCCTGAGACGGCACTTGAGATGTGCCCGGACAATGTGGAAAGTATATTTTTTGTTACAACATCAATGTAGTAATCGTTATTCATCCTCTTCCTCATGTCTGTATAATCATTGCCGGCCAACCGTATAGTTTTCAGCGGCCGCTGCAGTGAATTATAGCTTATTTTATCAGTAATGTCTATAGTGCGGATTGTGAAATCATTTCAGGGAGTAAATCACCATCGAGCCGTCTCTGGATTTCACTTTTAAGTTATAATCACCGGCAATAGTTTCCGCTATGCAGCCGACCATATTCAACCGGCTTTCAACCACAATCAGTTTAGGTCTCTTTGTGGTTAAGTCGCTGCAAAATTCCCGCAATATTACATTACTAACTTCTGCAACGTGTAAAATGGTACTTAGATAGTGGTACTTTGAGCATGAGGCACGTTCAGACATAAAGTACAGCTTGGAATCATTACCGATTACGGCTATCCTGTCATCTTTCCCTGTAGTGTTTTGAATAAAGTTTACGACTTGCGTTATGTACGGTTTTGGTATATAAGCGTAGTTAATTAAATAATAATGCATTACAAGCGCATGCCACGTTAAAATTAACATAATTCCAACCGGAAAAATAACTGTTTTGGCATATTTAGAAATTGCTGAAAAGCACATTGCCACAGCAACACATACAACAGGTATATAGGCAATTGCATAGTGGTCAAACCCCCTGTCAGACAATCCGCAACTAATAAACATCGTAAGAAAAATATTCAGAAAAACGGCTGTGTGCAAAGGTTTATTGTCTTGCTTTTTAAAGTTCAAAGCAACATGCCACATATAAATAAAGACGAGTATCATTAAAGATGTTTTACTAACACTTTCTGTGGATTTATATGCGCCGGAGATGATTTTAGCTAATGTGGTGTTAGAGTATGCAATATTAAATTCCCAAAAACAGAATATTGCATCGGACAGAATGTTTTTCTTCACCGCATATACTATAAAGGGTAAAACTGTTAAAAAAACTCCTGTAATAGCTGTAAGACTATAACGAAGGACATCGTTATACTTTCTTTCCCTGATTAAACTGAAACAAATAACTACAGCAAAGCCGACCCAAAGTGGGACAAGATTGGGGCGTAAAAGGAAGGTGAGTGTAAAGCAGACTGCCACAAGCAGTGTATCAGTGTAACCCATCGTTCTTTGCCTTGCGGTATAACCTGTCAGGATATAACCGGAGAGAGCCGTAAAGGGCAGGGCATATTCCTCGGTAAGATTTCCGCCCTCAAGAAGCGGAGTCAGAGTAAGTAAGAGAAATACCACAGAGATTACGGCCACAGTATCATCGTAAAAAAACCTCAGCGTTTTAAACATATACAGAGCTGCAAGGAATAAAGAAATCACTTCAATCAGCCAGATTCCTGTCAAATTACCATTTAGGATTGTCAGCCCGATAATATTGATTAAATAAATTACGGGGCCTTTATGGTCAAAAACTTCTTTGTAAATCAGCTTACCGCTAATGATCTCCTTAGCGCAATAAATAAAAACCCCTGAGTCGGCAATAACAACATTATTGGCAAAAGGAGCCAAAGGGCTCTGAAGTAAAACAAAAACGGTAACTATGAGTAAAATAACGGAAGCAGAATATTTATAAAACTGTTTAATCATCTTCCTGCCGCTGCACAAGGAGAACCTTTAAACAAGAGTGATACCTGTTTGCTTTCAAAAAAGCAATTTAATAAGGGAAAGGGCTTTGCCCATTTCCCTTAAACCCTATCCCACAAGGGGTAATGATTTCTCCT
This sequence comes from Nitrospirae bacterium YQR-1, assembly GCA_039908095.1. NCBI lineage: Bacteria > Pseudomonadati > Nitrospirota > Nitrospirae bacterium YQR-1. The sequence continues at coordinate 48,870 of JAMOBJ010000016.1, read as the reverse complement.
CGATCCCCTCGGCTTTTTATATGTGTTTAGGCGGCTTAGTGTGAAGTTTTTTGGGAATGACTGTATTTTTAAATTTTTCATTTAATATTATACCTTAAATAAACGCAACGCGGCATAAAAGTGAAATTGCAAAATAAATTAAATGCCGGAGGCCGGACTCGAACCGGCACGAGCAGAAACCCGAGGGATTTTAAGTCCCTTGCGTCTACCAATTCCGCCACTCCGGCGTTCTTTAAAAAGACCGTTTAGCTACTGTACGCTATCACACATTGAGCAAGGGTGTCAAGTAGTTTTTGGTTTTCGAAATCCTATTAAAAAATAGATTTCTGCAATCATTTTTTACTCCTAAAGTACATTGCCTGTCTGAAGGCTGCACTTTTGAGGTGATGTCACAGATTTTACCCTCCGGATATATAAGCAACCATATATATCCAGTAAACCTCATCATATGCAGCGCCTCTGGGAAAACTTCTCAACTCACTGATATGCAGAAATTCCATAAGGTCTCTTTGCAGCGGATAGGACGTCACAAGCACTAAATCCTTTTTCTCTTTTTTGACAATATCTGTTAAATCCTCCGGTGTCCAGATTTTCCTCTTTTTGTCCCAAATAATAAAGGTGCCCAGCCTGCCGGAATCCAGATAATACACCGGACGGTTGAGGTAGCCGGCAATTGGGCTTACTATATAATCTATGCTTCCTGCAATAGGAAGATTAGCCGTGCGGGGGTCGTTTTTAATGAAAGCTGCAGCCTCAGAAGATGAGGAAAAAGGCATAACTATATCCATTACGTTGGCTGATACACCGGCTGCAAAATTAACAATTAAAATAATAATAAGGATATACCTCATCAGAATTTTTTCGGAAAATACGGAAAACTTATGCATATACGTATTTCTGAAATCATGGGATAACGTATTTCCACGCCAAAGCCACATCGATGCTATAAAAATGAGATAGAGATGCCCTATGTATCGTACTCTAAAGACAACGACAAAGTAAAAGAAAAACACAAAACAGCTGCTAAAAAGGTAGAAAAATAAGACTCTCGGTTTACGCATAAAAGCCGCTGTAATTATGATAAATACGGCAAGGGAAATAACAAACCGGATCATATATCTCTCAAACGGCTTAAGCGGCAAATAGCTTATTGCGTTAGATTCCCAAAACACGGTCTCAAACCGCGGCAGCGGCATGTATGCACTCCAGAGACTGGAAACAATGGCGGTAGTGTCTGCAACAAGCTCTTCAAAATTTGCCGGCAAATGCAGAGGCGCATACAGGGAAATATCCGGTTCAGGGGACATTACCCTTAAGGCGGTTATCAGGCCGCCTAGAAAAACAACTGCTGAAAATATAATCTCTGTACGTTTTTTAGGAGATGTTATCCAGTCTGCTCTTTGTTGAAAGAGCGTAATTGCACTGTAAGAAGCACAAGTGACGGCTAACACTGTGGCAAACACATTTGCCCGACAGAGGAGAAATAAAATTATTGCTAAAACAACATAGTTGTTTTCCAAAATCCGTTCCTTGTGTATAGACAAAAAACAAAATAACAAGAGTACTCCAACGGCATAGTTTCTGCTGATTATGTTGTACTCATAAAAGACAAAATATCCAAAGACAAACAAAATTCTCTCTGTAATGGTAAAGGGCGCATAGCGCGCAAAAACAAAAACGCTTATGGCGGCGATAATTACATGAACCACCTGCATGGCTGCCGGATTCTGCGTCAAGTGCTTCAGTGCATAAAGAATAATAAACCACAAGGGTGGATGCCCCTCGTATTTAATGTTAGCAAAGAGCTCGGAAATGGAATTACTGGATATGGCAATCATCCATGCCTGAAGTTCATCGCGCCACATCTCATGGTGTGAAACGCTGTAGAGCGATGCTATAATAAAGACTAAAGAAAGTACAATGCCGGGCTTTATGTAAAAACGCTTATCTGTGGATTCATTCATCATAACCCCCGGCTTAATCATTGTATTTTATCGCTGAAAAGTTTGTCAATCAACATGCAATACTTAGGTTTAACGGAATAATTTGACAACTTCAGGTAAGGCGGTTTAATATAAAAGTATTAGGAGGTGGTCTTAGTAATGGATGTTGACAATTTAATTCAGTCGTTTAAGCTAAGGATGGAGCTATACGAAAACAATAAAATTAATCTGGCTTTGGAAAACTCAAAAGCAGAACCGGACAGAGACAAAATTAATGAGCTTCGTATAAAAGGTGAGCTTCTTCAGAAACAGTTGAATGAACTGCTGAAAAGCGGCACTGTTCCTCAAACATATTTAGACTCAGTTGACATTCAGAAAATAGATATAGAATCAAGAATAATAAGTGATTTTACGATGTTAAATTACAGAGAACAACTTGGAGTGCTTTTTAAACTGTCGGAGATAAATGACAGAGCAGGGCTTAGGGGCGCAGTGTTTATAGTGTTGGACCTTGGTAACCACTCCTTGGTTGTTAAAAATATATCTAATAATCTTTCTAAGGAAAAATTTAAGAAAGAGATAGGCAAATTAGAGAACAGTTTATACACGACATATAAGATAGAAAAAGGTGAATTATCCGGAGACGGGCGTTTTAGCGTATCATTTATACAAGGGAAGGAAACTGATACTGAGTGGGCGTCAAGGAGTGTTGATTTTGCAATTGCAATGATCAAGGGAATCAGCGGTTTAAGAAAAAACACACCCGCTTATGAGCAGCTGTACGTTAGAATCGGTATGCACGCGGGGCTTGTCAACTGGGTTGATGACATACCATCTGAAAAAAACATTGCTAATATTACATCTAATGATGCAAATATTACAGGGCATCTGGAAAAGAAATCAAAGGAACTGGTTGAAGGAGATAAATCAAGGGTGGTAATAAGTAAGACGCTTTACGATATGCTCCCTGGATACAAGAAATCTCTGTTTACTAAAGTCTCTGAAAAGATTGACGGCGTTAAGTGCTACATCATGGCAGAGTGAAATAATAGCTTTGTGCTGTTGACATAGTTGTACAAGGCATCTACCCGGCCAGCCGCTCATCTCTTGTTTCACTATTATCCGCTGCTTATCCGGCATATTATTACGACTTATTGACAGGATTTTAATTCACTTGCTACAATGCGTTTGTGCAAAAAACAGCTAAGACAGAACCGGTCAGTCAGATAGCAGGATTAAGTATCCGACAGTTTCTGTCCGATGCCAATGCCCTCCTTGCCCGTATAGCCGCAACCGGCGCCTCTCATTTAAATGAACGCACAAATGCTTTATTAGAAAAAATAAATAATTTCACAATTGACCCCATTAAAATTGCTCTTGTTGGAATTACAAGCTCAGGAAAATCATCCATTCTCAACGTTCTTCTGGGAACAGGTGAGAGAATCTTACGAGAACAGTGTAAGGCTACCACAAACGTGATGGTTGTATGTGAGAAGGCCTCTGAGACAACATTAGAGGTTCACTTCAACAGCGGCCACTTTTCTCAGTATAAAAATAAAGACGAATTTCTAAGTCTGGCCGCATTGTACAGCTCCGAAGATAAAAACCCCCACAATAAATTCGATGTTAAATATTTGAAGATATCCATGTCAACGGTCTTGCTTGACGAGGGGGTGGAAATCATCGATACACCCGGGCTGGATGCCTTTAAATTAAAAGAGCACGAGGACCTTACGCTTCGTGAGTTCTTACCCAATGCAAATATAATTCTCTACTTATCCCCCATAAGAAGCCAGATGAAAGAGCCAGATAGAAAAATGCTGGACAGGCTTATGGAAAAGGACCAGAAAATCATATTTGTTCAAACCGGCAAGGGCTATGTGGTTGACAGAAATTATGGTGACGGTAAGGTGGATGACATTTGGCAGCAGACGGAGAAATCCCGTCAAGACTTGGAAATCGGTCTTCAATCCTACTCCAAACTTAAAAACTCACCTATTGTACAAGTCGAGACAACCTCAGCCCTGGAATACTTTGCAACAAACGACGATAGTTTGTGGAAAGATTCCGGTTTTGATGATTTACTTGATGCTATAAGAAAAACAGTGGATGCCGTTAAGAGGGAATTCGTTTTAAACAAGCTCCGGCGATTAATCAGTGAAATCTCAGTTTTAAACAATCTGATTAAAGATACTCTCAACAATGAGGATACATCTGAGCGTAGTAAGTACATAGAGACCATGAAAAATTATTGTAACGAAATTATCAGTGAGGAAGAGTTTTTTGTTTCTAAATGGAGCAAAATGCTGGACTACAAACAGGTTTATAATAATTACAGGGCTGTGTTGGAAAAAACCTACAGCCGGCGGTATGATTATAATCCGGCTCACGATGAGGAGTTTATTGAAAAATCCAAAGAACTCTTTAGAAGGACGCTTAAAATTAAAGACACCTTTTTAACTGCCATGGATGAGATACGGGTTAAGTACAGAGAGTATTTTGATACGTTAGGACTGGAGGTCAGGCGGACTGATATTCAGAAAACGCTTCGTACCGAGATGTCTTTACCCGAAATCAGTAAAAAAAGTGTTTCATATGACGATGCCGGAGCAGTTTCAGGCAGCAGATTTAATTTCCTCAGATCCGTATTTTCGAAAGACAAAGACCGAACATTATATGAATATATAGATAAAACCAAATATTATGAGGATCTTAAGGACTCACTAAAGGCCTTTTTTGATCCTTTGTTAAACCACCTGCACTGGTGGAATAATCTGGTTACTTATACATTTATGGAACCGCTGCAAACAAAAATTGGCAGTTTCGAAAAAGATAACCTCTCGCTTGAGCAAAGCAGAGGATATGCCCAATACAATAAACATAATTTAATCAGTATAAGTGAGGAAATAAAAAATATCACCTCTAAAACTCTTAACTACATTGACAGTGATGTTGTACCGCAGTTGATAATTGAAAGAAATCTTAAACCTATGCCACAACTAAGTACAAAAAAACTTACCGGCACAAGCCTTTTTACCGTTGTGTATAACAACATTAAAGATGCAATGTTTCTGAACTATTATTTGAAGACTGTATCACAAATTTCACAAAAGCTGGGCGACATCGTAATCTTATTAGTTGGACATGAGCATAAGCTGATGATTGACTTCATAGCCCGGTTATACAGGCTAAGTAATGATGAAATGCAGCAGCTTGAGGAAATGGTACCGCCTTTTGGAATAAATACTGCCGATATGAAATTCAGATATATCACTTTTGACAAATTAAAAGGACTTTCCTTTTATGTGTTTTTAAATAACAACAGGTCTCTTATAAAGGAGCAGAAGGAGCGGATATTTGATAGAGCAGATGTTGTACAGGTTATAGTGGAGGATTTGCACAGGGTAGGTTCAGCTATCAGTGATATGGTAGAGAGGCATCTGTTTTACAGACAAATTTACGACAGTAAGCACAAATTACTGCTGACATACCCAAAGGCGGCATACTTTCAGAAAGACAGGTTACATATTATGTTTAATGAGGCCATAGAGGAAGTAAACAAGGTGTTTCTTCCTGATTCGGTTAAATGGTTCTTTTACGAAAACTATGAAATACGTTATAATTACTTCAACGATATAGCAGCCGCTGCAATAAAAGAAAAAATCTTAGCGGAAGAATCTGTACGGAGATGGAAGTCTTACGGAATACCGATGGATGCAAATTTTAGTGAAAAAATACTGAAAACACAATTTGAGGCGGTAACAGATGGAATCTGAATTTTACATTGATGACATTACAAGGCTTATAATTACAAAGTTATCTGATGAGATAACCGGCAGGGTGGCAGCCCAGATAAGTGAAAAATTTGACAGCATACTGCAGGAGAGGTTTCAGAAGCCGGCGGCAATTATTGCCGAGGTACAAGATGACGTTAAGAAGTCAAAAAATGCAATGCTGGACTTTGTAGCAGGGCTGCTGCCTGTGTTACAGAAGCTGGAGAGCGCCTCTAATGCCTCAAAGGTAATGCTGGAGACTTTCAGCAGCCGGCTGGATAGTTTTACCGGGCAAATAATGGAGCATATTAAAAAGATGCCGGAAGAGATACAATCACAACAGCACGACACTGTGGAAACACAAGCCGCACCGGAGCAGTTTAATAAAATAAATGACACGCTGGTTTTAATCAATGATGAGATAAAGACTAATGCAGAGTTCGTCAGAGGCGCAATTAAAGATATGCTGGATTCCTATACGGAAAGCAACAGTAACCGTCTGGACAGCTTTTTAGAGGAGATGACGGAGCATGTAAATCTTCTTAAAAAATTAAATAAAGAGGTTGAATCACTAAAGCACCACGCCCCGGCAGGGAATGCCGTTAGTGTGGAGGAGTTTAGTAAATTGAGGGACTGGTTGATTTTAATAAACAATGAAATAAAAACTAATGCAGACCTTATGAAAAACGCATTTAAAGAAACAATAGACTCAAAAAGGAAATTGACGGACATTCAGAAGTTATGGGATTCATTAGAAGGGAAAATATCAAAACTTTAACACTGTCGGAATATGTCCGCACTGAGGTTGTGCAACCTTTGTGTGTGGTATTTCGGCGGCTATAACAAATAAGGAAGGGGGACGGGACAATTACAGATACAAACCCCACTGAGCAGCAACTCAGGAAGCAGATACTTGAACTCACCGCCTATAATGAAAAGCTGCTGCTTAAGATAGAAGGCTATAAGCATGAAGTGCAAGAGTTGCTCAGATATAAGAACTCCTCAGACGGTATAAATAAAGAAAAAAAGGTGTTTTTAGCCAATATGAGCCATGAGCTGCGTACCCCGATCAACGGTATAATAGGAATGACTGAGCTTGTCCTTGATACAAACCTGAATTACGAACAGAGAGAATATCTCAAGATGGTCAAAAACTCATCACACCATTTGTTAGGCCTTATAAATGATATACTTGATTTTTCAAGAATAGAAGCCAACAGGATGGTAGTAGAAGATGTTGATTTTGACTTGATTTCAACGATAAATATCACAGTTGAGCCATTTACTGTTCAAGCACTGCATAAGGGAATAATTCTTAACACTGAGGTTTCACCAAATGTCCCTGCATTTTTAAGAGGGGATGTAGGAAGGTTGAGGCAGGTACTGGCAAATTTGCTAAGTAATGCTCTTAAGTTTACTGATAGGGGGAAAATAGAGTTAAAGCTGGATGTTGCCCCTGCAACTTTGAAAGGGAGGAAATTACCTGTAGTTTCTGATAACGAGAGGCTTTTACTGTTTTGTGTATCTGATACCGGCATAGGAATTGCTGAGGAGATGTCCGATCTGATTTTTGAAAGCTTCACACAGGATGAGGTTTATATAACAAGAAAGTATAACGGCATGGGGCTGGGTCTTGCTATAGCAAAAAAGGTTCTGTATATGTTAGGTGGTGATATATGGGTGGAGAGCGCCTTAGGGAAGGGCAGCTCGTTTTATTTTACCGCAAGGTTTTTACTACAGAAACTACCGGGATCAACAGCTTTGAAGGTGGATGAGACAGACGTTAAAAGCAGGCGTGTACTATTAGTCAACAGTAATTCTTCAATACTATCAGGCATGTCCGATATGATAAAAAGTGAGGGGTATAGTGTTGACACTGCTCCAAACGGCCAGAGCGCACTGAGCATACTAAATTCATCAAGGACTGCTTATGATGCAGCTGTTTTAGATCTACAAATCACCGACATGGATGGGTTTGAACTTGTAAGGAAGATTAAATCAGACATGGGGCTGTCATCACTTAAAGTAATCATGATAGTTGCAGCCGGTTTAAGAGGTGATGCGGCTTTATGCCGTATGCTGGGCGTTTCAGGTTATCTGGTTAAACCTGTTTATAAATCGGACTTACTGAAGATACTTAATATGGCAATTGCCTGCGGTGATGGTCCTGTGGCTCAGCTTTTGACTTGTCACACAGTACGGGAGTTGCGAGGGCCTGTTAATATTCTAGTAGCCGAGGATAATATTGTAAACCAAACGCTTGCTGTTAAACTTTTGCAAAGGCGAGGGTATATGCCTTTGGTGGTGGGCAACGGACGTGAGGCTATACGTACGCTGGCTCACACAAACTTTGACCTTGTCCTCATGGATGTGCAGATGCCGGAGATGGACGGTTTACAGGCGACACGGTACATAAGAAGTACAAAGGATACCAAGATAAAAGCAGATATTCCAATAATAGCCATGACTGCCCATGCACTAAAAGGAGACATGGAGATATGCCTTGCAGCAGGCATGGATGATTATATATCAAAGCCCCTTAGGGCAGATGATTTGTATAGATTGATTGAAAAATACATTGCTTCCAGCTCTAAAGATATAAATAAAATACCACAGGAAACACACCTAATGACTGATGTGCCGGAAGTACAGCTAAAACCGGAGCAGTCGTTTCCAAAACCGGAGTCTGTGCCGGATAAGTTGCATATATCTATACAGCAGCCATCAACGAGAACCTCTGCCGGGGCATTAGATATAAAAGAAACGATGCAACGCCTTGACAATGATGAGGAAATTCTCAGAGACATGTGGATTGCCTTTGTGGATGATGTTCCAAAGCAAATAGCTCTTCTTAGAGACCTCCTCGATACAGGAGATGTGGATGAACTTCAAAAGCAAGTCCATTTGATACAAGGGGTATCTGCAAACATAGGGGCTACAGCCCTAAAGAGCGAGTCTCTCAGAATAGAAATAGCTCTGAAAAAACTAAACAAAGACCTTAACGATTCTGAAAAAGCGATTATTTCAAGTTTTATAGAAATCTTGCAGTTTGAACTTGATATGGCTCTGAAGGAAATCAATACAAATCTTGCAAAACCCATAGGTACAATAAGATAGACAACACATTCTTTAATGAAACAGTACGGCAATTATACCAAGTTGTATTCATTCGATTAACTTTGTTGGCTTCGTCTAAAGCTCCTTAGCGTCTCCCCTAAAAGGGGATTCCCCTGTAAGGGAAGGTGTCCCATTCTCCCAGCCGCCTCGTTACTATTTTGACTGCAACCTTGTATAAAATGACATTATGCAACGGTCTCAACTTGGTATTACTGCTGAAATAGGTGCAAGAGTTGCTCAGGCTAAACCTAATTTTTCAATCAACTGACGCAGTTTTTTAGTATCAATTGGTTTCGTAAGATAATCATTGCATCCACCACGATAGTAGGCGTCAAGAACACTTTTAGCGGAATCCAAAGCCGTAGTCATGACAATCTTCACCTCGTCAAATGGTGTAATTCCCATTGATTTTTCTTTTTTACGAATAATCTCCAAAGCCTCCAAACCGTCCATTTCAGGCATCATAATGTCAAGGCAAATGAGATCATAGGGTTCTCCCTCATCCAGGGCAAGCGTGAAAGCCTCAACCGCCTCCGCTCCATTTACGGTTACGTCCACATCCCCAAACGGAGACAGGAAATTTTGCAGCAATGTACGGCTTGTGAAATCATCTTCCGCTATTAGTATTCTCATAAATCAGACACTCCTTGTAAAGTTAATAACGACATAACTATTTCAGTACAAACGTGCTGTAATAACAGGCTAATCACGCTATATTTAAACATTAATACTTAAAAAAGGTCAAACAGGTCTAAAAACCGGGCAATCGCATTTGAGCAAAAAAAAATATAATCCATGTAGTTATCATTCCTTCTCTCTTCAAGTGTGTTACTTTTGACGCCTATTTTTAAAGTATTTCCCCATTTTATAAAATATTTAAAGCCATCCCTGGTGTGATAGAGAAGTTTTATGCTCCTAATGCGATTGCCCTCAGTGCAAAAAAGTTTGACTTTAAAAAAAAAATAAAAATAGACTATAATAGTGGTAAAAATATAGGTAGGCACTTTGGCTTCATCATCAAAAACGATACAGCAAATGAGAAGGTGACAGGTAGCAAAATATGACTGAAATAGATCAAGGATTAATAATGAAAATGTTGGATTATTGCTATGAAAAAGCTGTGGTTGGATTACCTGGTTTTGAAACTGCTGAGGAGCTTGCACAAGGCTATATGAGTAGATGTGGTTCCGTGGAGTCCAACGCAAAAAAACTCGTTGCTGTGCAGGCGGTTAAAGCAGGTGTTTCCGGTTTTGTCACAGGAATAGGAGGTATAATAACTTTACCTGTTGCAATACCTGTAAACGTAGGTTCAATTGTATATTTACAAATCCGCTTGATTTCAGCAATTGCTGTAATGGGAAACCGTGACATAAGAAGCGATGAGGTTAAGTCTGTTGTGTATCTTTGTCTATGCGGCAGCGCCTCTGCAAATATCGTAAAGGATTTAGGTTTACTTATCAGTAATAAACCGATAGTAAATTCTATAAGAGGGATATCAGGAATGACTCTTACAAAAATCAATCAAGCCGTGGGGTTTCGTTTATTAACCAGGTTCGGGCGGAGTGGTTTTGTAAATATCATCAAAGCCGCCCCACTTGTCGGCGGCATTGTCGGCGGCATGATTGATGCAATTACAACAAGAGCGGTTGGTAAGGTTGCGATAAACCACTTCTTGAGCGAACCCTTGTTGCTTGAAAAAGCCGAAATAACTAATTGATATAACTACCATGGATTACATTCAAAGAAGCTATAGCGAAAACGAGATAATCTTTTCAGAAGGGGAAATTGGTAATAGCGCTTATATACTCAAATCAGGGATAGTTGAAATTTCAGTCAAAAGCAATAATAAAAAAAGAATAATATCAACTTTAACACCTGTTACTATATTAGGAGAGATGGCGCTTCTGCTTAACTGCCATACACGGACAGCTACGGCTACAGCCATAGAACATTGTGAGCTTATCGAAATAACTAAAGAGGTTTTTGATGGGTTCATTTCACAATCCCCGCCTTTTATCAGCCTGACTCTTAGAGTCCTTGTGGACAAACTCAACAAAGCTACAATGCTGATAAAATCACAAACCGAACTTCTGTAACTAATAAATATGGAATTTTTGCATAACCTGACATGAAAATACACATTTCATTTACCGGCCTTGGAGCGGGAAACATCGGCGATGAGGCTATGATGAGCGGGTTTCTGTCCCTTTGCAGACTCCCTGAGGGTACAACTATTGAGGTTTGGGATAAAAACGAAAAGGCTCTGAGCATCTTTCCCCCATGTTACGAATTCGTGGATTTCAGGGATGAGGCCACATGCAGGGCACTTTGTAAAGCCTCCGATGTGGTGCTTGTCATCGGTACTACCCTCGTTACCGAGGCCGAGTCTTTGATATGGCCGTTAGGTGTTCTTGGCGACAAACATATGTTTTGCAGTGAAAACGGAATTCCGGTTCATGCTGTCGGTGTAGGTGTGGATGAGTTAAAAACACCTGAGGCAAGAGAGCTTTTTAATAGGGGTTTTCTCCACTCAATAAACACATGGACGGTGAGGTCAAGGCGGAGCAGGGAGAATCTGCTGAAGCTGGGAGTTACACCGGAAAGAACTGCCGTCACAGCCGATTTAGCGTGGCTTACACCATATCGTCGCACTGATAACGGATGGGCATACGGTTTTTTTTTATCTGTCGGAGTAAATCCTGATATTCCGGTTTTAGGAGTAAATGTTGTAAATGCAAGCTTAAACAACTCTCTTAGAAAAAAGATGGCTGAAACATTTGACTATGTAGTACAAAAGATGGGCTGGCAAGTCGTATTTTTCTGTAATGAAATAAGAAATGAAAAAGGGTTTGATAAAGCCGGAGCGGTCTCCATTGCTAAGAAAATGAAAAAGGGTTGCACCTATGTGCCGCAATTTTATTTTACTCCACAGGAGATGATATCGCTTCTTTCACTTTGCCGCATGACGGTGTCTTTCAGATATCACTTTACAGTGTTTAGCATGTTGGCAGGGACTGTGCCTGTGTCTTTTCAAAGGAGCGAAAAGCTGGCGGAGCTTACAGAGGATGTCGGCAGAGCCGCCCTTATAACGGCAGATGAAATAATCAACGGCAATCTTTTAAATACAATACAGCGGATTAACGAGCATTACGATGAGATAAAAACACAGCAGCAGCTCGGTGTATCGAATGCCAAAATGAGGGCACTTAATAATATCTGCTATATTAAAAGAGATATTCTCACTGAGGGCTCTAAAAAAATACTTGAAACTGCAGCCATGGAAACGCAAATCAAACATATTCTTTGGATCAGGACAGACGCCCTGGGGGACTGCATCCTGTCAGTATCTATGCTTAGAGAAATCAAACAGGGATTTTGTAACGCCTTTATCATGGTAGTGTGTCAGAGCCATGTTACCGAAATTTATGAAAGTTACCCGTTTGCAGACAGTGTTATTTCCTTTGACAAAAACAGGGCATACACAGACATTGCTTACCAAAGGGAGCTTATAGAAAAACTGCGTGCTTTAAATGCCGACATTGCCCTTAACTCAGTGTATTCACGTGAGCCGCTAACTGATATGTTAACATTGCAAAGCGGGGCAAAGGAGACTGTAGCCTTTGAGGGAGACTTTGCAAATAAGATGACGCCGGAACTAAAAATGATAAACGATCCGCTCTATACAAAGCTAATAAAACGATGCGGGACACTCAAGGCTGAGTTGCAGCGTAACGAGGAGTTTTTACACGCACTGGGGCTTATGCCTGGTGCTCTTAAACCAACGCTGCATCTGACAGAGGATGATATTGCTTTTAGTGAGAGATTCTTTCTTGAAAACGGCCTGAAAACATCTACAACAATAGCGCTTTTTCCCGGTGCTTCCAACCCGGTAAGAATATATAAAGATTACCATTTAGTCGTTAATCAATTTAAGGATTTTGATGTGGTTATTCTTGGCGGGGAGGATACGGAGATGATTGTAAACAAAACCGGAGCCAGCTTCAGAGTAAGATTTATAAATCTTGCCGGTAAAACCACACTGGGACAGTGTGCCGCCGTCATAAGCAGATGCCTTATTTACCTTGGTGCAGACTCTGTGGGGGCTCATATGGCATGTGCAGTGGGAGTACCCTGCGTTGTAGTGCTGGGTGGAGCGCATATCGGACGATTTTTCCCTTACAATGAGTTTACCACAACAGTGAGTGTTCCCCTTGACTGTTATGACTGCGATTGGTACTGTAAGTATAATATTTGCCACTGTATTGACGCTATACGTTTTGAGACAGTGTCAGAGGCACTCAGCAGGGCAATAGAAGATGCACGGCGTGGGGTTCATAAATGCAGGATGTTTTTTCAGGGTAAAGCCCTGTATAAGGAAACACCGTACAAACCCAGGTGGAAATGGTTTAGCAAGGCTGGATTACTGGATTATGTCGAATTTGTGTATTATGGCGGCACATTGGATACAGCGGCGGTTGTGAAGAAAAGCTTTATTACAATGGGTTTAGAGTGGGTGCGGTTTTTGATTTACAAGATTAGGAAGAGTTGGAAACAGGCCCGGGGTGCCCGATAGTTTAGTCGAATATATCCTTTACATTGACTTGAAGTCCTTCTATTACTTTAGATGTAACAATGCCCTCAAGCTCTGCATAGGAGTGTTTTTTATACCTGTCGTTTTCGATAGTCAGAATTCTAATTGCTTTAAACTCAGGCAGGACTATCCAATACTCCGGGACTCTGTACCTCTCATATATAGCTCTCTTAATCTCTGTATCCTTTTCGTAAGTGCCTTGCGAGACTATCTCACAAACCATATCCGGTACACCTCTTATCCAATCCTGCTCGATATTGGAATGTTCCGTGCCGACAAACAATATATCGGGCTGGAGCCTGTTAACCCCTTCTTCAAAGATTACGTCAAGCGGAGATAAATATATCTCACCCAAATTCTTTAATTTAATATGTTGGCGTATAATGTCTTGCAGTTTTCCAACAATCCTCTGATGTCCCCTAAATGGACTGGGCCCCATGATTTCCTCTCCATTTATGATTTCCGTCAGGTCTAAATCTCTTTCAATCGTTTCCACAAGCAGCATAGTATTAATGTAGCCTCAAAATAACTGTTTTGTCAATAAATAGAATTCTTCTTTATGAGTGCAGCTTGGTATTACATATAAATTTTTGAAATAAAATCGTGGACTTCGTTAGGTTTCATCATAGCACCACCGGGGCGGCCGTAAAAAAGAACTTCAGATTTGCCGTTTACAGAAAGTCTTACATCCTCAACCATTTGGCCTGAGTTTAACTCCACCACTACAAACTTCCTTCTGCTGCCTGTCAAACTCATCAGGGCATCCCCCGGAAACGGAAACAGCGTTATCGGCCTGAAGAGTCCTACTTTCTTGCCTTCCTTTCTTAAAGCCGCCACGGCTGAATGAGCAATCCTTGCCGCTATCCCAAAGGCAACAACCACAATGCCGGCATCATCTATATCCAGAGCTTCAAAACGCACCTCTTTTTCCCTGATTGTTCTGTATTTTTCCTGAAGTACATTGTTAAGTCTCTCAAGTTCCTCATCACCCATGTACAGGGTTTTGATTACGTTAGGCGTTCTGCCCCTGCATCCGGTGAGAGCCCATGTCTTTTGTGGTAACGGAGGCATAACATATGGTGTTGTGGTCAGTGGCTCCATCATCTGGCCTAAAATTCCGTCTGCAAGAATCATAACAGGGGTTCTGTACTGATCGGCCTTGTCAAAAGCGAGCATGGTTAAATCCCACATTTCCTGAACATTATATGGGGCATAGACAAGGAGTTTGTAGTCGCCGTGTCCGCCGCCTTTTACCGCCTGAAAATAGTCGGCCTGCGAGCCGGAAATGTTACCCAGTCCGGGGCCTCCTCTCTGAACATTTATAATGACGGCGGGGAGCTCCGCCCCTGCTAAAAACGACAGCCCCTCCTGTTTAAGGCTAATCCCCGGTGAGCTTGAGGAGGTCATTGCACGCACACCCGCCGCCGCCGCCCCATAGACCATATTTATTGCCGCTATTTCGCTCTCGGCCTGTATGAACACCCCCCCGGACTCAGGCATCGCCAAAGACATATACTCAGGGATCTCGTTTTGCGGCGTTATCGGATAACCAGCATAAAACCGGCACCCGGCCGCTATTGCCGCCTTCGCTATTGCCTCATTGCCCTTTATTAAAACCTTCTCAGTCAAGTGATTTGTCTCTATATTTGCCATGCAGCCTTCTCATGTTATTAGATTATAACATAGGAGTATAAAATTTTTGATTTAATTTATTTCTGGTTTACGCTAATATGGCTGAACAACTATTATATCTTTCGTTATACTCCTTTTACCAATCTCAATCCAACTAATACCGAATCAGAAACAAAGCCAAAATAAGACTTAATCAGAAACTCAAGGTGTTGAGCATAGTGCTAAATTAATTTTGTCAATGAATTTATAAAACGGTCATGACTTAAAAAGGCAAGTTTACCGACAAGGATAAAACAATTTTAAAGCCGGATAGTCCTAAAAACTTGAGTGCTTTTTTAGAAGACGAACCTTTACGGAAAACAGTAAGTATGGATTCTTTATCTCTGTAAAAAATCTCTGCTAATGGTTGCTTAGACTCCTTAATTGAAAAAGCTACCAAACAATTAGACAAAACGATGGCACTTACTGTTATGACTGTATTTTAGTATAACTCTAAAAACTTTCTTGGGCTTATAATCTTCACTCCTTCGTAATTGTCAAAAGGAAAATGCTTTCTGTCTCCTGTAATCAAGACATCGACTTTGGCTGTTATGGCTGTGGCAAGGTAAATTTCGTCATCGGGGTCGGCAAGTTTAAAAGAATGTTGCGCCGGTTCAATTATTGTTGCTACTTGCCAAATCACATTAAAAGCCGTAACTTTTTGAAAATTCGGCCTGTTGGTTACATTAGTGTATTCCTCAATAATTTCTGGGGAAAAGTAAATTGTATGATTTTCAATCACTATATAAATTACATCTCGGCACGTGCCTTTATTTAACCCTGCAGAAATAAAAATGTTGCAATCAATAACTACTTTCATTTAGAAGTATTTAAGTGTACTGCTTCTTCCGTTCCTCTCTGCTCTTTCTAATTTCCTCATTGGCAATAGCCATTATTTCATCTTCCGAAAGATGGCTAAACTCATTTTCCGGCTGGCTATCCAAAACTTTTTTTAACTGTTCCACCATCGCTTTTCTTCTTATTACTTCCACCGGTCGCAGTATAAACACGTCGTCTTTTTGCTCAAACTCAATCATGTCTCCGATATGCAATCCAAGAGCTTCCCGTAGTGTTTGCGGAATAGTTATTTGAAACCCTCGGCTTATTTTTCTGACGATAGTTTTTTGTTCGTTCATGGAGCTCCTCTATAAATTAGTAAAACAGGGAAATACATTTTTAGTATAAAACAGAAGCTCAGAAAAAAACAATCCAAATTTTAACATCACTAAAAGGTTTCCAATAAAGTAAGTTATGAAAAAAAAGGAAACAATAAATCCAATACATAATAATTGACAAAACAAGTCGGTATTCTTTATGATTTTATCTACCTTTGTTTTGGGCTGTTTTTAATAAAAAAGAAAGTGGTTTATCGAAAAATGTACTTTCAGGATATTTATTTAAAATTACAGGAATTCTGGGGTAAGAAAGGCTGTGTACTGCTTCAGCCCTACGACATGGAGGTCGGAGCGGGGACATTTCACCCTGCTACTTTTTTCAGAGTGCTGGGGCCTGATTCATGGAGCACTGCATACGTGCAGCCCTCACGCCGCCCCACAGACGGCAGATACGGTGAAAACCCCAACAGACTTCAACACTACTACCAGTATCAGGTAATCCTCAAGCCCTCGCCTCAGGACTCTCAGGAGATTTACCTGCAAAGCCTCGTTACCCTGGGTATTGACCCCAAAAAACATGACATCCGGTTTGTCGAGGACGACTGGGAATCCCCCACCCTTGGCGCATGGGGACTCGGCTGGGAAGTGTGGCTGGATGGTATGGAAGTCACCCAGTTTACGTATTTTCAACAGGTCGGAGGTTTTGACCTCAAACCCGTTTCCGTTGAGCTCACATACGGCCTTGAGCGTATAGCCATGTACCTTCAAGGCGTGGATAATGTCTATAGTCTTAAATGGAATGAAAAATTCAGCTACGGAGATATTCACCATGAGGATGAGGTGCTTTTTTCAAAATTTAACTTTGAGCACGCCTCAGTTGATATGCACAGAAGGTTGTTTGACGATTTTGAAAAACAATCTCAGGAATTAGCCAAAGCACGGCTGGTGTATCCGGCCTATGAGTTTTGTCTTAAATGCTCCCATGTGTTTAACCTACTGGATGCACGCGGTGCCGTCTCCGTCTCCGAACGCACATCATACATAGGGCGGGTAAGAGCACTTGCCAAACGCTGTGCCGAGCTGTATGTCGAAAATTTAAGTCAACGGCAGACTACACAAGAGGAAACCCCTTAATTATGAATACGGTGGATTTACTGCTTGAAACAGGCACGGAGGAAATACCGGCAGGGTTTCTTCCTGATGCGCTTAAACTATTAAAAACACTTGCCGAGAAGTCTCTGGCTGAGGCCTCGGTAACATTTTCCAATATAAACACATTTGCCACTCCAAGACGCCTTGCCCTTGTCGTTGAGGGGGTGAACCCTCAACAGAAGGGATGCACAAAGGAGCTCATGGGGCCTCCTGTAAAGGCCGCATATGACGAGACGGGAACCCCCACTAAGGCGGCCATAGCTTTTGCCGCATCAAGCAACATACCGGTCGAAAAACTTGAAATTCGTACTAAGGGTAAGGGGCGGTACGTGTGTGCCGTGATTGAAGAGCCGGGCAGGCCGGTGCGGGAAATTATCGGCGGCGTGTTTTTAAAAATCATCTCCGGCCTTACGTTTCCTAAAATGATGCGATGGGGCAGTCTCGATACCCGCTTTGCCAGAGCCATTCAGTGGATAACCGCACTCTATGGCGATGAGCCTGTTGTGTTTGAATTTGCAGGGATAAAAAGCTCCAACAAAACAAACGGCCACAGGTTTTTATCGCAAGGGGAAATCTCTTGTAAAGATGTGTCTGATTATAAGGAACTCTTACGGCAGCACTATGTAATAGTTGACCAAACGCAGCGCAGAGCAATTATAGAGGCCCAACTTGCCGATATAGCCGCCCAAAACAGTGCTTTCTTACATGAGGATAAAGCCCTCCTTGACACT
Source organism: Nitrospirae bacterium YQR-1 (assembly GCA_039908095.1). Classification (NCBI taxonomy): domain Bacteria; kingdom Pseudomonadati; phylum Nitrospirota; species Nitrospirae bacterium YQR-1. The sequence goes on along the minus strand of JAMOBJ010000016.1, from coordinate 30,777 downwards.
GTTACGTTTCTGGTTGAGTATCCGGTTGCGGTTACCGGTGAGTTTTCAGCCGAAAGATTTTTAATGTTACCGCCTGAGCTTTTAGTTACCGTTATGAGAGACCACCAAAAGTACTTTGCACTGGAGGACAAAGACGGGAAGCTTATCAATAAATTTGTTGTTATAAGCAATACTGTATTAGAAAATGCAGACACAGTGAGGGCCGGTGCCCAGAGGGTTATAAAGGCACGCCTTGATGATGCTAAATTCTACTATGAGGCGGATTTAAAAACACCGCTTATCGACCTGCTCAGTAAACTAAGCGGCATTGTCCACCATGAGTCTGTCGGCACTATGCATCACAAAATAAACCGTATGCTTCTCACAGCGTCATATCTTTCAGATAAATTAGCTAAGAGCCGCCCGGAGAGTTCAACGGAGATTTTTCCTGAAAAGGCAGTGGTGGAAAGAGCTGTAAAACTTGCTAAAACCGATCTGTTAACCGGCATGGTAAGAGAGTTCCCTGAGCTTCAGGGGATAACAGGCGCACGGCTTGCCACTGTTAACGGGGAGGATGCAGAAGTTGCTAAAGCGCTCTATGAGCAGTACTTACCGCATTTTTACGGTGATGAGATTCCAGAGACGGCAGCCGGTACGATTTTAAGCCTGAGTGATAAGGTTGACAATATCATATCGTTTTTTTCGGCGGGGCTTGTTCCATCCGGCTCTGAGGACCCCTATGCTCTCAGGCGACAAGCACTTGCAATCATCTCGATATTACTAAAAAAAGGATACAGTGTCAGTCTAAAAGAGATTTTTATCGAGGCCCTCAAACTTAACAAATTTGATACTTCTTTAGTTACGGTAGTAGAGGTTTTTTTCCGGCAGAGAGTGGAAGCATTGCTGGCGGTAACGATGGGCTACCGGCACGACATTGTCTCGGCAGCTTTAAAAGATTTCTTTGCGATACCTGTACTCAGTCTGATAAACAAACTGGAGACTTTAAAAGAGTTTAAAACATCAGAGGGATATGAGGAGTTTTTGATGGCTATAAAGAGGGTGTATAACATAATCCCTGATGGATTTGAGGGCGGCGTAACTCCGGGGCTTATGGAACTTGATGAGGAAAGGTCATTGTTTAAAGCTCTCAGTGAAGTACAAGGCTCAATAGATGAATCGGTCTTATGCGGCAACTATCCGGCGGCTGTGGAAGGAATGAAAAAACTAAAAGGGCCGATAAACCTGTTTTTTGATAAAGTATTGGTTATGGATAAGGATGAGGCCAAAAGGAACAACAGATTGTCTCTGCTGTCAGAGATAAAAAAGGTGTTTCTAAAAATTGCTGATTTTTCAAAATTACAGTAATCATGCTAAAAATAAAAGAGGGAGTTTTTTTAAAGAATGAAAATAACACTTATATCCCCATATCCTGATATAACGGTTTTCGGCCTCAGAACCATTTCGGCTTGTCTTAAAGAAAAAGGCTACGAAACTCACATAGTGTTTTTGCCCGACCCCTACGGCGATAACATTATCCACGGCAAGGACAGATACGAACAGTATGTGATGGACGAACTGGTGGAGATATGTAAGGACTCGGACTTTATAGGCGTCACTCTTATGACAAATTTCTTTGACGGGGCGGTACAGATCACACGCAGCCTTAAAAAGTCCCTGAAAGTACCGGTTATCTGGGGAGGCGTGCATCCTACTATAAGGCCGGAGGAGTCACTTGAGTTTGCCGATTATGTATGTGTTGGGGAGGGAGAGGACGCTGTAGTGGAATTTGCTGAAAAGCTGGCCTCCGGCAAGGACCCTGCCGAGACCCCCGGCTTGTGGTGTCTTAGAAACGGCACAGTTATAAAAAACCCCGTGGGCGTGCTTGATAAAAACCTCGATAAATACCCTCGCCCCGACTACAGCTTTACCGACCACTATGTACTTTTCAACGGCCGCATAAGGCCCCTTACCAATGAACTGACTAAGGAGTTTCTTGAAAAAGGCACCGTCTCTGCATATCTGAAAAAGATCGGTTATCAAACTATGACAGGCCGCGGGTGCCCGCACAAGTGCACCTACTGCATAAACGATACGATTAAAACCCTCTACAGCGGTAAAGGCTACCTCAGATGGCGCTCAACCCCCCATGTTATTGACGAGCTCCTGTGGGTCAAGGAAAACATGCCATATATCGGCTACATATGGATATCTGATGACTCATTTTTTGGCAGAGGGATAAAAAACATCGGGGAGTTCTGTAAAAGCTATAAAGAACAGATCGGTTTGCCTTTTACATGCCTTGCAAGCCCCCTCACAATAACAGAGGAGAAAATGGAACTTCTCGTTGATGCCGGCCTTATGTACATCCAGATGGGAATAGAAAGCGGAAGCGCTAAAATCCAGGAAGTTTTCAACAGAAAGGCCATGTCTAACGACAGAATGATGGCAGCCATTAAAATTATCAATAAGTATAAGGACAGGATGAGCCCTCCCTCTTATGATTTCATACTTGACGTCCCTTATGAAACCGATGAGGATAAAATTGAAAGCCTTGAATTTGTTTCCAGGATTCCTAAGCCCTTTCACTTGCAGCCATTTTCCTTAGTACTCTACCCCGAGACAAAACTCTACCAAAAGGCTAAAGAGGATGGCTACATTACTGATGAAAAACGTGATATTTACTCTAAAACATACACAATGCGGGATCCAAACTACTTTAACCTGCTCATATCCCTCTCAAAAGACGGTAAGCTGCCCGGACCGGTTCTGAGGTTTTTGATAAAACCCAAAATAGTTAAAATGATGATGGCTGATAAGTCAAAACCAATTGTGAAAAATGTCTATCATATACTTCAGAGGGCAAAACAAATAGTCAGACACCTGGGGGAGCGGACATAAAAATCCTGCTTGTACAATCGTACCTGGGCGGGGCGGAGCAGATTGTGTTTCCTCTGGGGCTGTCATCTCTTAAGCGTGCGCTTTCAGGACATGAGGTAAGCGTTATTGACCTCAATCTCCATAAGGAGGAACCCTTTAAAGCGCTTCAGGAGCATATCGCAGCCTTTAAACCGGAGACTATCGGCATATCCCTCAGAAACATTGACTCCACAAACAAACGCAACATAGTGTTTTACTATAAGCATCTGAGGGAAACCATGCGTACGATAAAATCCTGTTCAGGGGCAAAGGTGGTAATAGGCGGCTCGGGGTTTTCCATGTTTGCACGTGAAATAATGGAGGATGAGAGGGATATAGACCTTGGTGTTTTTCTTGAAGGAGAGACGGCATTTCCTCTGCTTTTGGAAAACCTCTCAACCCCGGAGAGGGTACCATCGGTTTTTTATAGAAAAAACGGTGAGGTGCTCTTTAGCGGCTCCGGCAGACAGGTTGACGTAAGCGAAATTGATTATCCAGACAGAGACGGCATGTCCATTGGTAAGTACAGCGCACTGCCCGATAGTGTTGGAGTGGAAACTAAGCGAGGCTGCGGCCTTAACTGCATATACTGTATTTACGGGTTTTTAAACGGCAAAAAAATTCGCCTTAAAGACCCCGTTAAGATTGTTGATGAGATAGAGAATCTTGTTAAGATTCACCGGGTTACAAGATTTACCTTTGTTGACTCTGTGTTTAATTTGCCTCAAAAACACGCTGAGGACATTTGCAGGGAGCTTTTAAACAGAGCTCTTAATGTACAGTGGTCGGCATGGTTTAATGAAAAAAATCTGACCAGAGATTTCGTAACCCTTGCACTTGATGCCGGCTGCAAAAACATAATTCTCTCGCCGGATGGATTTTCAGACGGTGTTTTGAAAAACCTCGGCAAAAATATAACCAAACAGGATGTGCTTAACTCCTACGAGCTGCTAAAGGACATGGACGGCTTTGAGATAAGTTATAATTTCTTTAAGAATCCACCGGGGCAGGATTTAGGGACGTTTGCTGCAATGATGCGTTTCTACCTCACCGCCAAGGGGCAAATGGGCAGGCGTGTTCACTTTGAGTTTAATTCAATGCGCATAGAGCCGCACACAAAACTATACGATACAGCTCTCAGGGAGGGACTTGTTAAAGACGGTGAAAACCTCCTCTATCCAAAGTACTATACTAATTCAAAAACAAAGTACATCGAAAGTATTTTTAACGTTCTGTTACGATTAAAAGGAATGTAATGGGAGGAGCATACATGCAGCAGCAACGGCAATATCCGCCGGTATGTGCGGTGGTTGTTACCTATAACAGAAAAACACTACTATTGGAGTGTCTTGAGGGTATAAAGAAACAAACTGCTCCGGTTGAGGCCATCTACCTTGTTGATAACGCATCGGTTGACGGCACTCCTGAGGCCCTTCTTGATGCCGGTCTTATAAGTGAACTTCCACAGCAGGGGCTCAATGACTCTGCAATATATACTTATAAGCCTGACACTCTGGAGGGCATAACCTTATACTACATCAGGATGCACAAGAATACCGGAGGCGCAGGGGGATTTCATGAGGGGTTAAAGAGAGCTTACGAAAATCCCTATTCGTGGTTTTGGCTTATGGATGACGACGTTGAGCCGTTGCCAACTGCTTTAAGCACACAACTGTCTTTTTCCGGCATCGGTAAGTGTATTATGCCGGGAAAGAAATTTCTTGACGGCACAGTCCTTGTAGATGACAGTCACTTTTGCCTTACCACGGGGAAAATGACCCCTGTCAAGGGCAGCATATTTTCCGCAGCAGAGCCGTTTTCTTGTAAAAACTACGGAACCTTTGAGGGAATGCTCATAAGCCGCGAGGTTGTTGAGAAGGTAGGGCTGCCGGATACCCGCTTTTTTTACATCGGTGATGATTTTGTTTATGGCGCTATGGCCTCTCTATATACCAATGTGCTGATGCTTAAAGAGCCCGTTTTTTTAAAAAAACTCAAAAGAGAGGATGCAAAAACTGTAATGGGAAAGGACAGTGTGCGTCTCAGGGATATGGAAATATACTATGGTACAAGAAACCGTTTTCTGATATTTGAATACTTAAAGAAACTCGGCACATTTTCTTCCGTAGCATATGTGTCGGTTTTTTTAGGGGTTTTACGTTCCACCGCCGGTATCCTGTTTATTGACAGAAGCCTGAGAAAGCTCTACCTGCTGTATAAAGGCTTATCAGACGGAATCTTAAATAAGTTCACTACATAGGCTGTGGTAACTCATGAAAGTATATATCGGGATATTTTAAGACTGTTAGTGTGGTATCCCTTCAGGTGGTTTGTAGAAAAGGCACCTGTTAAGACAGGTATGACAGCTCTTAAAAAAATGGGACATTTACACTTTTTACTATCAAACAGTAAGCATTCGGCTCTTATGGAAAACCTCAATAGATTTAAACCTGAAACGGATGAGACGGCACCGGAGATTATCAGGAAATACTTTGAAAACCACTACATAGACAGACTAATGATTTTTATTTTTCCAAAGTTCAGCAAGCGTGAAATTGATAAGTACATAGAGTTTGAAGGGTTAAGCAATCTTGATGAAGCACTGAAAAGAGGCCGGGGGGTTATTTTAATCCACGGGCACTTCGGGCCGGTACATCTGCCTCTGGTAGCACTGTCACGTCTTGGGTATCCTCTGAAGCAAATAGGGCTGCCCTCAGATGAAGGGCTCAGTTGGACAGGTAAAAAAGTGGCTTTCAGGCTAAGGCAAAAGTATGAGGGTATGATACCGGCTGAGATACTCAATGCTGAGTCATTTCTGAGGCCTGCCTTTAAATGGCTTAATGAAAACGGCATAATTATGATTACCGGAGACGGCAGCGGAACAGACAAGCACGTGGGCAAACACGCTGTGTTTGATTTCTTAGGGTATCCGGTTTCAGCTCCCGTGGGACCCGCTCTGCTTGCCCAGAAAACAGGGGCATCACTGAATCCACTGTTTATTGAACCCGGCACAGATAAAATGTATAAAATTGTTATTGATAATACGATTAATCACAACAGTAACACCGACCCTGTGGCAGTTACTCAAAAGTTTCTGCACTTGTACGAACAGCGCATAAGGAGATTTCCGGCCTTTATGCATTTTCTTGACCGCTTTGATGAAAACCGCCTGATTATTTCAAAACAAAAACAACAATTATAATGCAATATTTAAACCGCCGGTGACAATTAGGCTATTGACAATAAGTACTTACAAGCCGTATCTTATACCAAGTTGCATTCATTCGATTAACTTTGTTGGCTTCGTCGAAAGCTCCTTGACGTACGAGCATAGTACGCCTGTGTCGCTTTCTCCTTGCCGCCTCGTTACTCTTTTGACTGCTACTTGGTATTAAATAAATACAAACTGTACAGAAATATATTTGAAACCATAATAAATAAAGGAGAGCGCAGATGGATGATTTAAAAAACGAATTATCTGATTCCGGTATGAAAGAGAGCAATGAAGAGCCGGCCGGAGGAAAGGGTATTCCTGCCGTGGGAATTATTCTTTCAGCTGTTATAATAGCTGTAATAGCTTATTTTTACTTAACTCCAAAAGGTAACGATTCTGATGAGTGGATGAAAAAAGCAGGGGCTTTTATATCTCAGAAACAATTTCAGGAGGCAATAAACGCCTATAGTCTTGCTATAGAGAAAAATCCTAAAAGCGCAACAGCCTACCTGGGCAGGGGCACAGCATACGGTGAACTAGGTAAACATGATGATGCACTTAAAGATATGAACAGGGCAATTGAAATATCTCCCAGTGCTGAGGCATATGTAAACCGTGGAATAGCCTTAGCAAAGACCGGCAATAATGAGGGGGCCATAAAGGACTTTAATAAGGCTATAGAATCAAACCCCTCGCTGGCATATGCCTATTCAGCCCGTGGGCTTTCTCATTTTATCATGGGTAATATAGATAATTCTATCAATGACTATAAAAAAGCAGTAGAGCTTAATCCTAATGATAAACTGGTTTATTCCATGTTAGGTGCTTCATACCTGAAAAATAAAAATATTGCAGAGTCTGTTAAAAACCTGGAAAAAGCTTTGGAGATTACGCCCAACGATTCCTTAATTATGTACAACCTGGCATGTGCATACTCTGTTGACGGCAAGGTGGAAAAAGCATGTGAGTATCTTAAAGCTAGTGTTGACAACGGCTATAAAGAATTCAACAACATTAAAACTGACAATGACATGGCAAATGTCCGTGAGCATAAATGTTATAAAGACTTAATGGCGAATAAATAGGGTTTTCATGCCTCAAAGGAGATATACTATGCGTTTTAATGTTATTTTTACTACTTCCACCATGATTTTTGTGGTGTTTTTTTTGATATTATTTTTTTACGGCCGGCCGGCTTGTGCAGATGATACGACAGGTGTTACAGATGTGTTTACTGAAATAATGCCGTTAGAGCCGTCTGCTTTTGTAAATGAACACACAAATCTACAACTGGCTGCTCTGTTGGCAGACATTAGTGATAGTTCCACAAAGCAAGATAATTTGGTTTCACAAAAAGATACACCGGCGCAGGAAGGACTTCAGGGCGATGATGAGAAAACCGGAGATTTGGAAATTGCCGACCCCCTTGAGTCATTAAACAGAGTAATGTTTGAATTTAACGATGCCCTCTATACAGGGGTACTGAAACCGTTGACTACCGCTTACAATTTTGTTGTGCCTGAGGATGGACGCATAGCGGTTGATAATTTCTTTTACAACCTCTTTATGCCTGTGCGGTTTGTAAATGCTGTTTTACAACTGAAATTTGAGGATGCAGGCAATGAACTGTTACGGTTTACAATAAACTCTACAATTGGAATAGCGGGGCTTGCTGATTTTGCCACAAGTGAGTTTAATCTTAAGAAATCTGAAAAGGACACAGGACAGACGCTTGGGTTTTACGGCCTTGGCCATGGCTTTTATATTGTGTGGCCGCTTCTTGGCCCGAAGTCGTTAAGGGACTCTTTCGGCTACGTCGGGGACATGTACCTAAGGCCGATTAATTATCTGGGCGACTATAGAAAGTCGATGGCTGTCACCGCTTACAATTACACCAATCACCTGTCACTGCATACGCAAGACTATGAAACACTAAAAGAGGCCTCTGTTGACCCATACCTGTCTTTGAGAGATGCGTACTTACAACACAGGGCTTATCTCCAGGAGAAAAAATAAGTGAGAATTTTATGGCATTGCCGTCAACTGAGGGATGGTTAACTGAAATTTAACACCTTTTTCGAGGTTTTGTGCCTCTATTGTGCCACCAATCTGCCCAAGCATGTCTTTGACCTGAAACAGACCAAGCCCTGAGCCGCCTTCTTTAGAAGAATAGAAGGCCTCAAAAACTTTTGAAATTTCAAAAATCGGACTTCCGCTATCAAACACACTCACAACGACCTGAGTATCATCCACCTTAATATCTATAGTGCAGGTGATTTCCTCAACGAGGGATTTGTCGTAGATGTTTTTAAGCAGATTATCAAAAATAAGGAAAAGTCTGCTCTCATCAAACACAACCTGAGCATCCCCGTTTATTTTACATCTTAGCTTGTATAAAGATGTGATTTTTTCAATGATACCTCTTAGATTTACCATTCTGGGTTTATCAGAATATTGTTTGAAATCAATAATATTTATGATCCTTGTGGCTTTAAGCAGCAGCGGTTCAAAGGTTTCCTTTAAGTATTTAACATATCTGATTTCTTCCTCGGTGCTGTTTAAACTTTGCAGGTTGTAGGAGCAATTTTGGATAAACTGGGCAATATTTTTGATATCGTGCTGAATAAAAGTATGGATTTTGGCGATATTTGCAAACGTTTCATTCATCATTTTAATCTTCATGAGAATATCTGATTTCAGCAGCAAAAACAGCACCTCAATGACAATACGGTTGATAAGCCTGTACTCTCCGCTTCTGTAGCGGGGAAAGGTTCTTAAAATAATGGTACAATCATCGTCTTTATAATGTTTAGATATGGGCTCATCTTCCAACAGTGGATCAAAACTTGCGATAGAGCCGACAAAGACGATATTATAAGAATAATCTGTAATATTAAGGTCATCAAAATAATTTCTGACATCTTTAATAAACTGTAAAGGATTGTAGTTAAGTTTTTCATTGAGGTGGATAACATCTATGCAAGTTTTAAACACTCTGTTTCCAATAAATTTGAGATAGATAAGGACGGCAATTATAACAATACCACCAAAAATTGCCAATAGTGCGAGAAATTCAGCTTTCATTTTTATCGCGTTTAAGACCGAATTTTTTTAAGAAGTAATATATGTTTTCACGCTTGATGCCCATGATTTTGGCTGTCTTATAAACATTGAAATCTGTATCTGTAAGGACTTTTTTTATTAATTGCTTTTCAGCCTCATCTCTTATGGACTGGAGACCGTCCCCCAGTTTAACGTTAAGTGAAATCTTTCTGATACCCTCTTTTTCAATACTATCCTCGGCTTTTTGGTAAACCAGCGCTCTTTCCACAGCATAGAGGATTTTCTCAACCGGAGCGGGTTTCGGTAAAAAATCAAAAACACCAAGTTTGATGGATTCTATAGAGGCCATGTCTGTTTCCTGTCCTGTCAAAACTACAACCTTGCATTTAGTTTCAGCGATAATATGTTCGATAAGCATGAGGCCCTCTTTTGGTGTATTTTCTGTCGGAGGCAGCCCCAGGTCTATGATTGAAACGTCTATGTTTGTGTTGGAGGCTAAAATATTAAGAGCCTCCTGACGTGCGCCGGCCTCAAAAACTTTGTAGAATTTCTCAAGTGCAAACACCAGCTGTTTCCTTAAAGACAGGTCATCCTCAATAAGCAGTATTTCCTTCAAAGCGTCCATGCCGGTATTTTAACATTTATCAAAATTTTTTACAGTGTCTAAGGCATTATATTTTAAGAAACTTTTGCTCTACCGTCCCTTACTTGAATTGTGCAAACTTTTTGTGTATCATACATCTATAGCATTGTTTAGCTTTTCAGGTGGTAATGTTACTACCGGAAGCTCTTAAAGTAAAGGGGTACGGTGTATGATTCAGACGTTTCACATGACTCTGAGACAACACAACGGCAGGTACGTGGCAGAGTGTCTTGAGGCTGAACTTACCGGTGAGGGGGACAGCAGGGAGGAGGCGGTAGCTGATTTGCGTGACAGTCTGTTTGTCCAATTTGAGGAGCTTCGCCCGTTTCTAAAAATCTATTTAAAACAAGTGGAGCCTGACTCTGCGGGTTAGCTGCTTTTTTATATAACCTGTTAATATTGAGATAATGACAAGAAGAATTCGGTTATCCGTACAATATGACGGAACGAATTATCTGGGATGGCAGAGGCAGCCTTGCGGCAAAACCATACAGGGCACAATTGAGGCTTTCTTAAAAAAAATAACCGGTGAGAATGTTACACTTACCGGCTCAGGGCGTACCGATGCCGGCGTACATGCCCTTAAACAGGTTGCCGCATTTAACACAACAAATCACCTTAGTCCTGAAATCTTTCAAAAAGCTCTGAACAGTTTGCTTCCCTGTGATATCAGGGTAACAGATGCAGCCGAGGTTGACCCCGGCTTTCACCCGCAGTTTGACGCTAAAAGCAAAAAATACTTTTATTTAATTTACAATGCAGAGATATTAAGCCCGTTATTGAGCCGCTACTGTACCCAACTGAAACGTCCCCTTGATACAGATAAAATGACAGATGTGTCTCGTTGTTTTATCGGGCGAAAAGACTTTAAATCCTTTTCCGCCGCCGATTCAGATGTTAAAACAACGGAGCGGGAGATTTTTTCGTTAAACATCTCCCCTATGGATTATGTTGACTTTGCCGGAACAGCTATAGCCGGCAACTATATAAAAGTAACTGTGGAGGCTGACGGTTTCCTTCGCCACATGGTTAGAAACATAGTTGGAACATTGGTTGACGCCGGTTACGGCAAGGTTGACGGCAATGATGTAAATGGAATAATAGCAGGCTGTGACAGAAAACTTGCAGGGAAGACTATGCCTGCTAAGGGGCTGTTTCTTGAGGAGGTTTTCTATTAACTTCATAGGAGGTTTTTCTCAACGCTCCGTCTTTCAGCCCTGCTTTTCAGTATCGGGATTGCGCACTAAGAGTTGACATATTTAACCACTGCTGATACTATACACAACGGCTTAGCATAATTAAAGGAGGTGGCAGTGATGCCCGGGTATAATCTCACCAGTATTGTTATTTTTTGCGCAGCGGTTTTAGCAGCATTGTTAATTGATCTATTTTCACACAAAAAAGATAAGCCGGTCAGCATGGTTAATTCAGCTCTCTGGTCAGTGTTTTGGGTGGTTCTTTCTTTTGTCTTTGCTTTTTACATTGGCTGGATTCATGGCATGGAAAAAGCGTATTTGTTTATTTCCGGCTATCTCCTTGAGAAATCACTGTCTGTTGATAATCTCTTTGTTTTTATGGCGATTTTTTCGAGTTTTGCCATTAAAGACCAATTTCAGCACCGGATACTGTATTTTGGAATAATAGGCGCATTGATTATGAGATTTCTGTTTATTGCCGTTGGTACGTCTCTGCTGCTATTGGGACAGTGGGTGCTTGCAGTGTTTGGAGCATTTGTATTATGGTCAGCGTGGAAGATGTATCAGGCTAAAAGTGCCGGGCATACAGAGATACAAGATTATACTAATCATTGGTCTGTAAAACTGGCACGCAAAATATTCAGCGTTCACCCGTACGTTGAGGGAAATGTGTTTTTTTTGAGGCAGGGCGGCAAGTTATTTGTCACTCCTTTATTCTTATGCGTGATTGCCGTGGAAGCGGCGGATATCATGTTTGCTTTTGATTCAGTGCCTGCAGTTATTGCAATTACACAGGAGCCTTTTTTGATCTACACGTCAAACATATTTGCAATTTTAGGGTTAAGGTCCATGTATTTCCTGCTTGCCGCCGCTAAGAAATATCTGTGTCATCTGGAGATGTCCGTTATAGTAATTCTTGCGTTTATTGGAGTAAAAATGCTGCTGGCAGTAACCGGCCTTTGGCATATACCGGTAAATGCAAGCCTTATTTTTATGTTGCTTTGTCTTACAGGCGGTATAATTGCATCCATCGCTTTTCCTAAACAGACTGCTATATAGTGTTTAATTTAATTTGAAATAAAAAATTATCGGGGCGGGACTCAACAAACAGAACCTCTCGGCGGGAAATGAAAAAATCTTGTTATACAATATTCAGAATATAGGCGAACGCCGAAATATAACTACAAGGAATCATGAACCTATTTGTCGTCAACCCAACGTGCATGGACAATAACGGGAGATTATGGTAAAGGTAAGTCCTCGTTTGCTTTGCTTGTTGCACAGATGTTTAGTGTCGGCTTAGCTGTTCTGAACTTATCACCCTTGTCTCTTATACGAAAACATCTGCTCCGGTATATCTAAAGACGGGGCCGACATAAGGCGTTGTTTTAAGTGGCTGTAGCGTTTTCTTTCCTTATCATTGTTTATTGACATGTAAAGAGCCTGTTTTGTGCCCACAAGAACCACAAGCCGCTTGCCTCTGGTCACCGCCGTGTATATCAGATTGCGCTGAAGCATTATAAAATGCTGGCTGTGGATGGGAATAATAATGGCCGGATATTCGCTTCCCTGTGATTTATGAATTGAAATGGCATAGGCTAAAAAGACCTCATCCAACTCCTTATAATCGTACTTGACCGGACGGCCATAGAAGTTAATTATCAACTCCTGAAGCTCCTCATTTATGTTGCTCACCCTTCCGATGTCTCCGTTAAATACTTCTTTATCGTAGTTATTTACCACCTGCATGACCTTATCCCCGACCCTGAAGACTTTGCCCATCCGTTGTATTTCAAACGCTGATGGATTCAGTGAGTTTTGAAGCTCGGTGTTAAGGTTTGTGGTGCCCAGAAGCCCCTTGTTCATCGCCGTAAGTATCTGAATATCATTATACTCATCCATCCTGAAACGCTCCGGTAACAGCGTCTTATTAAGGTTCAGAATAATTTGAACAATCTTTTCCGGGTCACTCTCCTCAATAAAATAGAAGCCGCCGCCCTTGGCCATATCTTTAACTAAGACTGGACTCTCACCTTTGTTGATTTTATGTGCATTTAGGACTATCAGGCTCGTTTGCGACTGCCGGAATATTTCGTTGAGCATAACGGTGTGAACCTGCCGGGACTCTATAATATCTTTCAGGACTGTTCCAGCCCCAACTGAGGGTAACTGGTCAACATCCCCAACCAGAATAAGCGTTATTGCAGCCGGCAGTGCTCTCAGAAGCTGGTACATCAGCATAGTGTCCACCATTGAAGCCTCATCAACAACAAGCAGATCGGCCTCTATCGGGTTCTTTTCGTTTTTCTTAAAAGCACCCTCCTTAGGGCTGAAATCAAGCATTCTGTGAATTGTCCTCGCCTCTGAGTGGGTTACTTCCGACATCCGCTTCGATGCCCGTCCGGTTGGTGCACACAGTGCCACCTTTAGTCCCAGCCGCTTAAACACCCGGATTATTGAATTAATTATCGTGGTTTTACCTGTGCCGGGACCTCCGGTTATTACCAGCAATTTTTCGCTAAATGCACTTTTTACCGCTTCTTTTTGCGCCTTTGCCAGCTCTATGGAAAGCTCCTTTTGCACCCACTGTAGTGCCTTATCATCATCAAAGTCCTTCACTGACCTTGTTGCTGAGTTAAGATTCTTAAGAATTTCTGATATCCCAACCTCAGCCGTGTAATACCTGCTAAGATAAACCGACTGAGAGTTAACCCCTGACCTGCCCTCAAGAGATTGCTCTATAACCAGATTATCAGCGATGGCCTGTGCTGAGACGGCTATGGCCACATTTTCCCTTGCTATCTCAAGCACCTTAACGCATTCGTCAACAAAGGAGTCATACGGAAAGCACACATTGCCGGCATTGGTCAGTTCATTTAAAACAAACAGTACACCAGCCTCCGCCCTTATCGGAGAGTCTTTGGCTATGCCGATTTTTTCGGCAATTTTGTCAGCCGTCACAAACCCCACTCCCCATATCTCCATTGCCAGGCGGTAGGGGTTTTCAGATACCACCCTGACGGCGTCGTTTCCGTACTTTTTATATATTTTGGCGGCATAGGCTGTGCTTACTCCATAGCTTTGAAGAAACAACATCACATCACGTATCTCGCGCTGCTCATCCCATGCAGATTTTATCTGCTCCAGCCGTTTCCGGCCTATCCCCTCCACCGCCGCCAACTTTTCTATATCGTTTTCGATTATATCCAGCGTGTTTTTGCCAAAGGCTTTAACCAGACGTTTGGCATACTCAGGTCCTATCCCTCTGATCATACCGGAGCCCAGATACTTCTCGATTCCATCAACAGTTGCAGGCATTATGGACTTAAAGGTTGATGCGTTAAATTGACGGCCATATTTGGGATGATTGTGCCATGAGCCGTTTATGTGAATTGTCTCCCCTGGAAGCACTCCCGGCATAGTGCCGCAGACTGTTATAAGCTCCCGTAGCCCTAAAACTTTCAGCTTTAGTATGGCAAAGGCATTTTCTTCACTGTAAAAGGTTAGACGTTCCACCACGCCCTGAAGTTGTCCATTGTCTTTTATTTTTGACGCTGTTGACATATCTGCTTACGTATTTTATCATATTTATAATAAAACGTGTGTTTTAATCTTATGGAAGGATAGTGCCGGAATTTGGATAAACTTGAAAAACTGAGAGAATCATTGAGGGAGTTTGCCCGGGAAAGGGATTGGGAGAAGTTTCACAGTCCAAAGAATTTAGCGATGGCGCTAAGTGTGGAGGCGGCGGAGATTGCCGAGATTTTTCAGTGGTTAACCGAGGATGAAAGCCGGAGGCTTTCTGAGACAAAGCTCTCCGCCCTGCAACAGGAGATAGCCGATGTGTTTATTTATCTGATTAATCTCTCCGATAAGTTTTCTATTGATATACTAAAGGCTGCGGAAGACAAACTCCAGCACAATCGCACAAAGTACCCTGCACACATCGTCAGGGGTAAGGCTGATAAGTACACAGCGTATAGCTCAGGGGAGGATACTTATACCAAGTTGCATTCATTCGATTAACTTTGTTGGCATCGTCGAAAGCTCCTTGACGTCTCCCCTAAAGGGGAATCCCCTGTACGGGGAGGTGTCGCTTTCTCCTTGCCGCCTCGTTACTCTTTTGACTGCTACTTGGTATTAGCTATGGAAATTGTAAGGGAAAAGCAGACGGCAGGGGGAACACTCCGGCTGGTAAAGGGTGATATCACTGAAAGGGATGTGGATGCTATCGTAAACGCCGCCAACTCACACCTTCAACATGGCGGGGGGGTGGCAGGTGCAATAGTCAGAAAAGGCGGCGTAGTAATTCAAAAAGAAAGCGATGCCATAGGATATGTAGCAGTGGGCAATGCCGCTGTAACAACATCTGGAGCTCTTCCGTGCAGGGCTGTAGTTCATACTGTAGGGCCGCAGATGGGTGAGGGTGGTGAGGATGGAAAGCTCAAAAACGCTGTCCATAACGCACTGCAGCTGGCCGCTGAGAAAGGTTTCCAGAGCATATCTATGCCGGCTATAAGTTCGGGGATTTTTGGTTTTCCAAAGGACAGGTGTGCAAAAATCCTTGTAACTGAAAGCTGTAAATTTCTTAACAACAACCCTGAGTGCTCTCTTAGGACAGTGGAATTTTGTATTTTCGACTCCGATACTTTGAGCTGTTTTATTAATGAATTTGATTTGCTTTAATAATGACTCATAAAATTCTCAAAAAACAGACTGATTGTTTTACACAATTGTGTTGCTGCATGAGAGATGCCGTGTTAAATTAGTTTTTTATTTGACAGCTCATTTTTGAAGTACGCATAGTAAATTGGAGCCGCAATCACTCCTGCCATACCGAATGAGGCTTCCATGAAAATAATTGCAAGGAGTATTTCCCATGCAGCGGAGTGTGTCCTGGAACCAACAAGTTTAGCATTTAAAAAATACTCCAGTTTGTGTATAACTACAAGAAAAGCAAGCGATGCGATTGATACATTAAACGAATAATTTAAGCTTACGACAATAATTGCGGTATTGGAAATAAGATTACCGACGACAGGCAACAGGCCGGCAATAAAAGTAAGCAGTATCAGAGTTTTAGTGAGGTTCAGATGGATGCCAAACATCGGCAAAGCCACAGCAAGATAGAGAGCTGAAAAGACGGTATTGACGGCTGAAATGCCAACCTGTGCAAAAACCACATTGCGAAATGATAAGGCCAGTCTGGAAACACTGCCAATCAGTGATTGCGCAAGCGGTCCGTAAACCTGCTCCTCTTTTACCTCATTCAGAGCTGCCAAAGCGCCAATAGCCATACCCATAAGAATGTGGGCGGCGATTCGTGCAACTTCCTTACCGGCGGTTTGCAGTTGACCGGCATGTAAGCGCAGCCACTCGGAGGCGGCAGTCTTAAAGCCTTCAGTATTGGAAGGTAAATAGTTTGTAATCCATGCAGGTAAAGAGTTAAGGGAGTTATCTATAATATCTGCCATCTTTTTAAGTAAAGCAGGTAGGCTGCCTGTACTGTTACGAAAAAAATCAACTATTAAAAAAGACAAAAAAGACACAGATAAAATCACCACAACAGCAAGAAGTGCAACTGTAATTATTTTAGAACCATGTCCTGTAATACCTTTAATAAACTGCAATTTCAGAGAAAGAGTGGAAATAAGCTCATGCACTATCAGGCCTGCCAACAATGCCGGCAGCAAGTGCAGTTTAAGCACTAGAATCAGTGCTGTTGTTATAAGCAGCCATGAAATATAATCAAAAACCTGCTTTGAGGTCTCCTGATAATCATCCATCCACACACTGTACTCTATATCTCCACTGAAAGTCAAATATGACAATGAATTTGCATGTGTAAACTCCTTGCCGCCTCGTTACTCTTTTGACGGCAACCTGGATTATTCCTTCTTTTACCCACACGATTTGATAAAGAGCCTATTTATTTGTTTGACATTAAAGATACTAACTTGCGATAATAAAAACGTTCATAATATAATTAAGTGTACGTTTATGTACACAATATTTTGTGATTTTCAATAAAATGAAAATAAAAGTGTTGTAATACAGGAGGGAGCAGACAAGATGAAAAATGATTATGACTTAAAGAGAGCCTTAGTACAGAATGAAATGGGTGAAAGCGAGACGATGGTTCGAATTAGCGGTAACTTATTAACAGCCTCTGAAAGTGATGCAACCTTGATTATTGAGGGAGAGACCGGTACAGGAAAACGTTATACGGCAAAGCTGGTACATCGTTTGAGCAAAAGAGCAAGTCAACCTTTTGTAACTGTAGATTTGAGTCTCATTCCTGAGCCTTTAGTAGAAAGTGAGTTGTTTGGCTACGAGGAAGGAGCCTTCACAGGTGTGGATAATACAAAAAGAGGATTTTTTCAAGCAGCCAATCATGGCACCTTGTTATTGAGCGAATTACAGACCCTTTCAAGAGAATTGCAGAAAAAGCTGCTAAGTGTTATTAAGAGCGGTAAAATAACTCCTCCCGGCACTAAACAACACATGGAGTTTGATATACGGTTCATTGTTTCGGCAAACAAGAGCCTGGATGAAATTGTTAAACAAGATAGTTTCAGCGGTGATTTATACAAAAAGCTTAATGAGTCTATGATAAAGATTCCTGCATTAAGAAACCACAAGGAAGACATAGCTTTTTTTGCTAAAAAGTTTTTAGATGAGATATCTGCAGAGGTGGGAAAACAGATTTACGGTTTCTCGGAAGATGCTATTACTATGATGGGATTCCATGATTGGCCCGACAACTTAAGGGAACTTAAAACTGTTATAAGAAATGCTGTATTGATGTCTAAAACCAACATAATAGATATTGCCGACCTTGCTTTTCTGCGTGCATATGTAAAAGGATACCGCCCATCGGCAACCGGCAGGCATATCGAAAAAATACACAGAACTTTGAAAGATGTATCTAATAAGGCGGCTGAGTATATAGAAAAAGAAACCATATGTCACGTCCTGAATATAACAAGCGGTAACAAAAAGAAGGCAGCCAGTCTTTTACAGGTGGACTACAAGACACTGTTCAATAAAATCGGTGAGTACAATGTGGTTTATCCTAAAGAGCCGCTTACTCTGAGATCACCAAGATTAGACACAAGGTCCAGAAGAGCCATAAGGCTTTAAGCACTCTAAAGCTGTTTGTTTGAAGCCCCTTTTGACGGGGGCAAAACAGGAGATTCAGAGGCTTGTGTTTTACTGTGTTATACATTCCCTGAAGGGGCTGTAAAAATATCAGGGCGGCTCTGTGCTGTCTTATGATTTTGGTGTTCAATAACTATGGCTTTGTGATATGCAACTTAGTTCTAAAGGTTATACAAACACCTCAGTAATGTTAACCTGAAGTCCTTCTATGACTTTAGATATAACAGTGCCTTCAATTTCCGCGATAGAATGTGTTACGTATTTATCATTCTTAATAGTTAAAATCCCGATGGTTTTAAATTCCGGCAAAACTATCCAGTACTCAGGTACTCTGTATTTCTCATATATTTCTTTTTTAACGGCAGTATCTTTTTTATACGTTCCGGGTGAAACTATCTCACAAACCATATCCGGTACGCCTCTTATCCAGTCCTGGGCAATACTCAGGTGCTCTTTCCTAATAAACAATAGATCCGGTTGAAGCCTGTTTATCTCATTTTCAAAGATTACGTCCAGAGGCGATAAATATACCTCACCTACGTTGATTTTATCGATATATCGGCATATTTTATGGTAAAGATTGCCAACAATTTTTTGATGATATCCAAATGGACTACGCCCCACGATTTCCTCTCCATTAATAATCTCAGTTAAGTCCAAATCCGTTACTATAGTTTCCGTAATCATGCTTTATCTTAGCGTCAAAATAACGGTTTTGTCAATAAACTGATATGACCTGCAATCCGATATAGAAAAACCGATAGCCCGTTAAAAGTGGATTTTGAGCGGAAATTTCAGATTACATCAGACCTATCCATTTCTTTCTATATAAAAAGTTTATTTTTTCATCAACAATACTAAAATCAATCAAGTTTACCCGCCAATATACTAAGACAGTTTGAAGAAACCTCGGATTTTATTGAATATCTTCATCTTTTTATTTTTAAACTGGGCGTTGAGTTGCTCATCTGAGAATACCTGTTCGCTTAATTTCAAGGCCAGTTTTTCGTTTTCTATTTCTCTGCGTGTCATGATGGCACTTATGGTTTCAACAGCGCTCTGATTTTCCATTATAATATTGGAGAAACTCTCCTTGTCAAGTACCAGCACAAGGGTATCCTCTTTTGCCGTTACTCTGGCAGTTCTTACCCCACCGGTAAAGAGTGAGAACTCCCCGAAAAAGTCCCCCCTTTTTAGAATAGCCACCTCGTTACCACGGACCTGTACAGAAACGCTGCCCCTGCGGATAATGTAGAATGAGTCACCTTCCTCACCCTCATCAAAAATATTTTCACCTTTTCCAAAGTGTTGCTGTATTAACAGCGAAGCGATTTCTGTTTGTACATCCTCGGGGAAGATGGAGAAGAATTCGATTCGTCTAACAGTGTTGAATCTTTGCTGGATATCTCCGCTGGAATCAGTGTCAGTTACGGGATGGCAGTAAACATCTCTAATCGGGAACGGGATTTTGATGTTTTCTCTTTTGAAGGCGTACCAGAGCTTAGTCATAATGTTGCTGGCTGTGCGGTATTTGTTGGCGTAGTCGTTAATCCAGACCCTGATTTCGTATTCGATGGAGGAATCGCCATATTTTATCAAGCGTATCTCGGGTGGAGGTTTGCTTGATACCTGGTCTGTATTTAAACAGACTGATTCAATAACCTGTTTTACCTTGTTTGGAGGTGTGTCGTAGTCCACGCCAACGAAGAGGCTCATGATTTGGTCCGGTGTCGGATAACCTACGCTGAGAATCGTATCTTTTAAGATGTTGTTGTTAGGAATGACAAGGTAGTTGTCAGAGCGAGTAAGGAGTTTAGTGGTGCGCCAGTTTATCTCGACAACCTTGCCGTCAATGTCTTTTATCTGTATCCAATCGTTTAACTTAAAAGGTTTTTCTATGTACAGTACGACTCCGGCGATGAGGTTGGTTAAAGTGTCTTGCAGGGCAAGTCCTATGACCATGGAAAACACTGCGGAGGTTGTTATAATCGGAGTCAGGTCAATGCCAAACTGTATCTTCAGTATCGCAAACATGGCTATTGCGAGGATTATCCCCTTAACGATGTTATGGATGAGCGTAGGAACAGCTACTTTTGACTTTTCGATGTAATATTTGCTAAAACAGTATTCGGCTATTTTAAATACACCATAAAACAGTACAGCATATACAATGGCATTGACCAATTTAATATCAAACGGCGGTTTATAGACAAACACAAAAATACCGGTACCCATGGCCAATACGACAAGCACTACATAATAAACAAGCGACATTGATGTCCTCGGCTTGAATGAATCCTTTATTTCCGTGTGCAAAACCTCCTATTGAATATTGTGCAAAACAAATTGAAACATTAAGGGGGCAACATTGTCAATAGACAAATCGGAGTGGTAAAAATGCTCCATCATACACTGGAAAAGACTGAACAATATTTAACTATTACAAAAAAATAAACGAAATTATAAATAACATAACTCATAACCCTGGGTGAACCCCTCAAGCCACGCCCTTTAATTTACCGGCATCAGCAGGGCCGAAAACCGTAATCGCCTTAGGCACATTATCAATAAACCCCTCTATTATTTCGTAAACGTGTTTCATTTTTACGTTCTCTATGCCTCTTATAATTTGTGCCGGACTGTAGTACTTCCCGTAGTAGATTTCCTGTCTCGCTATATTTTGCATACGCCCCGAGGATGACTCAAGGCTCATCAGAAGGTTGCCCTTTAACTGATTTTTTGCTCTTTGCAACTCATCTTCCTTTAAGGTGTTTTTTAATAAATCCATTTCCTTTATTATCGTCTCTATTACCTCAACATATTTTTTCTTACCCGTTGCCGCATATACTCCAAAGACTCCGGTATCACTGTATGAAGACAGAAACGAAAATATGGAGTAAGCCAGCCCCCGCTTTTCTCTCACCTCCTGAAACAAACGTGAACTCACCCCTGCCCCGTAAATGGTATTTAAAATAAGAAACGGATACCTGAGCTTACTGTTTTGCTTTACTCCCTCAATGCCCATACATATGTGCACCTCGGAAAAGTCCTTCTTATAAACATTTAATGAGGCGTTAAAAGGTTTTTTTTCCAATCCTTGACTACTTTCAACAACAGATGTATTTTTTACGGTAACATCAGCTCTTTTGCTGTTAAACAGCTCTACCATCGCCTCGTGTTTAATATTGCCGGCACAGGAAATCACCACATCAGCCGTTCCGTAGTGTGCGTTTAAATGCTCGGTAATATCGTTTCTTGTTATTTCACGTACTGTTTCCTGTGTGCCCAGAACCGGAAGACCAAGACCGCTCTGTCCCCAAATGTCGGTATAAAACAGGTCGTGAATATAGTCATCCGGGGTATCCTCCACCATTTTGATTTCCTCTGAAATAATCTCCTGTTCCTTGTGGATATCCTGCTCTTTAAACAAAGAATTCAAATATATATCTGTGAGGATATCCACAGCTTCATTTACATGGTCTTTTAGTACTTTTACGTAATAAGTGGTGTTTTCTCTTGTAGTAAAAGCGTTTAGGTCACCTCCAAGATAGTCTATCTCTGTGGCGATTTGCTCCTGGGTTCTGTTATGCGTTCCTTTAAAAAACATGTGTTCAATAAAGTGGGATATCCCGTTTTTTTCCCGTCTTTCAAAACGTGCCCCTACCTTTACCCATATCCCTATGCTAACTGACCTTACCCCTGCCACCTTTTCCGTAACTACTGGAGTTCCGTTTTCAAGATACCCTTTTTTGTACATGTTCCCCCACCGGCTTTTTTTAATTTAATAATAAAAAAAGGGATAATTTACTATCCCTCCTTTCGTCAATATTATAGAAAACGGCAGCCTTCAGGCTCTATTGCTGCTGGTCCTGTAATACCTCTTTCCGGCTAAGTTTAATCTTTCCGGCTCTGTCAACCTCTATAACTTTAACCATAATCTCATCGCCTTCTTTTAACACATCCGTGACTTTATTAATCCGTTCCTTTGCTATCTGAGAAATATGCAGAAGCCCGTCTGTGCCCGGCAATATCTCAACAAAAGCACCAAAGTCCATGATTTTCTTAACCTTACCGGTATATACCCTGCCAACCTCGGCATCCTCAACTATGCCCTGTATAATAGCCTTTGTCCTGCTTAGTGATTCCTCATCACATGAGGCTATGGTAATGATACCGTCGTCGTTAATATCTATCTTAGCCCCGGTCTGCTCAACGATGCTCTTAATTACCTTGCCCCCTGAGCCGATTACATCTTTTATCTTATCAGCCCGTATCTGCATCTGGTGAATACGAGGAGCATTTGGCGAAAGATTTTCCCTTGGAACAGCAATAGCCTCTGTTATTTTACTTAAGATGTGCAGCCTTCCCTTTTTTGCCTTATCCAGTGCATGTACTAAAATCTCTTTGGTGACACCCTTTATTTTAACATCCATCTGGAAGGCCGTAATGCCGTACTGGGTCCCGGCAACCTTAAAATCCATATCGCCCAGGTGGTCCTCAAGGCCTAGGATATCCGTAAGGACTGCCACGCTGTCCCCTTCCTTTATAAGCCCCATGGCAATACCCGCCACCGGATTGGAAATCGGCACTCCAGCATCCATAAGCGCAAGCGTCGCACCGCAAACTGAAGCCATGGAGGATGACCCGTTTGACTCAAGTATGTCAGATACCACCCTTATGGTATAAGGAAAATTCTCTGATGATGGAATTACAGGTTTTATTGATCTCTCCGCCAACGCCCCATGTCCTATCTCCCTTCTGCCGGGTGATTTTAATGGTTTAACCTCACCAACACTAAAGGGAGGGAAGTTGTAGTGGAGCATGAAGGACTTATAAGAGTCTCCCTCAAGGGCATCAACTCTCTGCTCATCTGAGGAGGTTCCCAAGGTTACGGCCACAAGGGCTTGTGTCTCACCTCTTACAAAAAGAGCCGAACCATGCACTTTTGGCAAAAACCCTACCATGCACTCTATGCCTCTTACCGTATCGAGATCCCTGCCGTCAGCTCGTATCCCCTCTTTTAAAATCATTCCCCTGATGAGGTCCTTTTCGAGTTCCTCAAAAATACTTGCTATTTCCCTTTCTTTCCGTGTGTCGTCTTCCGCACACAGGGTCTTTATAGTCTCATCAAGAAGATTGTCAAGGGCCTTCTGTCTTACGAGTTTGCCTGGGATAGCTATCATCCCTTTCATTTTTTCAAGACACGAATTCTTAACAGCGGCAATCAACTCGTCATTGGTCTTGACCTCAGCCACATCGCGCTTAGCTTTACCGGCCAGTGCGCAAAGCTCCTCCTGGGCCGCCACTATCTTTTTGATTTCCTGATGAGCATAGTCAATAGCCTCTATGAGAACCTCCTCGGAAACCTCAAGAGCGCCACCCTCAACCATTGTCACCGCCTCTTTTGTGCCTGCCACAACCAGACTCATATCGAGATCCTCAAGCTCCTTCAAAGACGGATTAATTACAAGCACACCATCAATGCGGCCAACCCGCACGGAGGCCACCGGTCCCTCAAAAGGAATATCCGATATGGCCATCGCTGCAGATATTGCGGTTATTCCCAACACATCTGCAACATTTTCATCCCCAAATGACAACAGCGAAACTACTCCCTGAGTCTCGGAATTAAAACCCTTTTTAAACAGAGGCCTTATCGGTCTGTCTATCAGCCGTGAGGTCAAAACCTCTTTTTCAGACGGCCTGCCCTCTCTTTTTAAAAAACCTCCCGGTATTTTGCCTGCCGCATAAGCCTTTTCCTGATAATCCATTGTCAGAGGAAAAAAATCCTTACCTTCAACGATTCTTTTGTCGGCTACCGCCGTGGCAAGCACTATAGTGTTGCCGTATTTGGCAACCACCGCCCCATCTGATTGTTTGGCCAAAAGGCCGGTCTCAAGCACTAACTTCTTTCCGCGTATCTCCACCTCTGCTGATTTCAAATAGTCATCTCCTACTTTCTGATACCAAGACGCTCTATCAATGTCTTATAACGCTTGATATCTTTTGATTTTAAGTAGTCAAGAAGTTTTTTCCTTCTTGCCACAATTTTTAACAGACCCCTGCGTGAATGATGATCTTTAGTGTGGAATCTGAAGTGTTCGGAAAGATACTTCATTCTGTCATTCAGAAGTGCTATCTGCACCTCCGGAGAGCCTGTATCTTTCTCATGAACCCTGAACTCCGTTATCATTGCCATTTTGCTCTCTTTAGTCTGTGTCAATTTATCACCCCTTTCTTCTTAAACTTATATTCACATAAAATTATTCACTTTCTGCAATCCACTCAATATTAACATAATATTCAATCCGCTGTAAAGAAAGTGCTGTAATTATATTTCAATGTCAGGATTTATACCAAGTTGATGTTAGAAGCAAACACAGGCGGCGGCCGGATTCGAACCGGCGCATAAAGGTTTTGCAGACCTCTCCCTTAGCCACTTGGGTACGCCGCCATAGCTATAAAATAATATTATAACATCTTTTTCATTTTTTTCAACTAATTATTTACAAAATTATTGTTCTCCTTTGATAATATTACATTTAATATTATAAAATACCTTTGTCTGCGACGTTAACAAAAAGGGAGAGACTATGGCTGTTATAGAGAACACTAAAATAGAAGAGCTTGAAAAAAGGCTTCAGTTTAGTGAAAGACTCAAAAATGTTACAAATAAAATAAATGCCGTTAACAATATTGATGAAATATTTATACGGCTGAAAGACGACATCGTAGCCCTTTTTGACGCCGACAGAATCACCATATATGCGATAGACCCGGCCAGAAACGAGCTTTACTCCAAACACCTGATAGGGACGGAGATAAAAAGAATCAGGGTCTCCATTTCTGCATCAAGCCTTGCCGGCTATGCCGCCTATGCCCTTGAGTCAATCAATGTACCGGACGTCTATGATACAGTCGAATTAAAAAGCATTAATCCACAGTTGAATTTCGACAACAGTTGGGATCAAAAATCCGGCTATAGAACTAAACAAGTTTTGGCCACCCCGATAAGATTTGAAAACCGCCTATTTGGTGTTATCCAGTTAATCAACAAAAAAACCGGCGTGAAATTTACTGAAGATGACGTCAACAATGTTGAGGAGATAGCCAGGATATTAGGGATTGCCTTTAGAAACCAGGCAAAAATGCTGAGTACCAGGTTTAACTATCTTATAACCCAGAGCGTCATTACCGATGAGGAGCTAAAGAGGGCGATGCTTTCTGCCAGGGAGCGCAAAAAAGACGTGGAATCGGTTCTTATGGAAGACTTAAAGGTGCCTAAGAAAGAGATAGGAGCGGCTCTGGGGCAGTTTTACGGATGCCGCTTTATCGAGTATAGCGACAAAGTGATAATCCCTAAAGAGCTCTCACGAGGTCTTAATCTTACCTATCTGAAAAAGAACTTCTGGGTACCCATAGCAATGGAAGGCAATAAATTGGTAGTTGTGGTGGATAGCCTCAATGAGATGAAAGCAAGTGAGATAAAATCCCTGCTGAAGGCGGCTGACTTTGACTTTCGGATAGCCTTACGCGGAGATATCGTTAAGTTTATAGAATCGCTGGAGAGAGCGGAGGAGGATAGCCGTGCCTCTACCAGCGATATCCTTAAAGAGCTTGACATAAAAGAAGAAGGTGACGCCGACAAGGAAAGCGGAGAGCTGGATGAAAATGCAGGAGCAATTGTACGGCTGGCAAACCAGATAATCATTGAAGCCTATGAAAAAGGCGTCTCAGATATTCACATTGAGCCCAGCAAGATTAAAAAGAAGGTTGATATTCGTTACAGGGTTGACGGGGCATGCATGAGGCATCTGGAGATACCATACAGTTACCTTAACGCTCTGGTATCCAGACTGAAAATCATGTCAAGTCTGGATATTTCTGAAAGAAGGCTCCCACAGGACGGGAAAATAAAATTTACTTATAAAAACAAGCAAATAGAGCTTCGTGTGGCAACAATTCCTACGGTATCCGGTGAGGGTGTGGTTATGAGAATTCTTGCAGCCAGTGAGCCTCTCCCCCTTGACGCGCTTAATCTTTCCCAGAGAAACCTCAAAGAGCTCTCAGGGATAATAACCAAGCCATACGGCCTTATACTGGTTGTGGGCCCCACCGGTTCCGGTAAGACAACCACCCTGCACTCGGTTCTTGGTAAGATCAACAGCCCGGAAACCAAGATTTGGACTGCCGAGGACCCTGTGGAGATAACCCAGTACGGTTTAAATCAGGTGGAGGTTAAACCTAAAATAAAATTTGACTTTGCACGTGCTATGCGTGCCTTTTTGCGTGCAGACCCGGACATTATAATGATAGGTGAAATGAGGGATTTCGAGACGGCCTCAACAGGTATCGAGGCATCTCTTACAGGACACCTTGTCCTTAGCACACTGCATACAAACAGCGCCCCTGAGACCATCACAAGGCTCATTGATATGGGGCTTGATCCCTTTAACTTTGCAGATGCTTTCTTAGGGGTTTTGGCTCAGCGCCTCGTGCGTACACTGTGCAAGTCTTGCAAGGAGCCCTATAATCCCTCAAAAGAAGAGTTCGATATGCTTGCGGGGACCTACGGTAAAGAGCTCTTTCCCACCCTGGGCTTCCAGCACAATGATAAGTTAACACTTTATAAGGCAAAGGGCTGCTCCGACTGTAACCACACCGGCTACAGAGGACGTACCGGTATCCACGAGCTGCTTATAGGCACTGAGGCGGTCAGAAAACTCATCCAGAAAAAGGCTCTTATGGAGCACATCAGAGAACAGGCCATTAAAGACGGCATGAGAACCCTCTTTCAGGACGGCCTTGAAAAAGTATTTAAGGGTTTTACAGATATAATTATGGTGCGAAGAGTTTGTATGTAGGATTGGATTTATATTTTTTTAAAATCACTATAAATGATGACAAACATTATACTAAACAATTAAAAGGCAAGCTAAGGATACATTAATCATGCCGATACCCTCAAAAAACAATTGAAAAAACCAGGAGTAATAACAGGTATGAGCGGTGGGGTGGATTCCTCTGTTTCAGCGTATTTACTTAAAAAGCAGGGGTACGATGTGCACGGGGTGAGCTTTATCCTTTGGGAGACAAGGCAAAGGAGCGGTCATGCGGCATGTTGTTCACTGGATTCAATACGTGACGCCTCATCAGTGTCAGCCGCCCTGGGTATAGAGCACAGAGAAATTGACGTCAGAGATGTTTTTATGGAAAAGGTTATAGAGCCGTTTATTTCAGATTACGGCAGAGGGTTAACCCCAAACCCTTGTGTTTTATGCAATAAATATATAAAATTTCCTATATTGCTGGAGGAGGCCGCCCGGCTTGGGCTTGAATATGTCTCAACAGGGCATTACGCAAAAGCAGAGGGTGGTATGCTTAAAGCCGGTGAAGATGAAAAAAAGGATCAGTCGTATTTTCTGTATGTGCTGCCGCGTGAAAGACTAAAGAATATTATTTTCCCGATAGGTGACTTAACAAAGGAAGCGGTTCGGGAGATTGCCACGCAGTTGGATATTGTTTCGGCAAAGAGGGCGGAAAGTCAGGATATTTGCTTTACAGAGGGCGGTGACTACCGCAAGTTTATAAAAGACTACCACGGTCTGCAAGGTGATTTATGTGGTAAGATAGTTGATATAAACGGCAAAACTTTGGGAACGCATAATGGACTCTATGCGTATACGTTAGGGCAGAGAAGAGGTATTGGGGTGGCCGGAGGTGTACCCCTTTACGTGGTTGACATTGATATGGTTAACAACATACTGGTGCTAGGTCCACAAGAATATGTAATGAAAAGAGAAATACATGTTTCAGACATTAATATGCTGATAAAAGAAGATGAGGGATTGGAGTTTCCACTGAGGGCTTCCGTCAGGTTTCGCTCAACAATGAAAGCAGCCGGAGGGGTTTTATCTAAGACCGGCGGTGGAGATATAACTGTAACATTCGATGAGGTGCAATGGGGCCCTGCAAAGGGACAAAGTGCAGTCTTTTATACAGGAAAACGGGTTATCGGAGGCGGTGTTATTGTATGAACTGTATGGAGTTTTGGTATAATAATCTAAATTTAATCTGAAAAAGATAATTACCCGATTTTGGAGGACAGATGAAAACAGCGATAAACGTGCAGATGGCAGACAGAGTAAAGAACCTACCACCGTACCTTTTTGAAAGGATAGATAAGTTAAAGAGGGAAGCCCTTGGAAAGGGGGTTGACTTGATAGACCTAAGCATAGGGGACCCTGATATTCCCACCCCTTCACATATTGTTAAGGCTCTTCAGAAGGCTTCTGAAAACCCTGCCCATCACCGTTATCCCTCATATGAGGGGATGTTTTCATTTCGCAAGGCGGTAGCCGGCTGGTACAACAGGCGGTTTCAGGTAAATATAAAGCCTGAAAACGAGGCTCTCTCGCTAATTGGCTCAAAAGAGGGCATAGGGCACATTGCCCTTGCCTATGTTAATCCCGGTGATGTGGTTCTGTGTCCATCTCCGGGGTATCCGGTGTATTCCATCGGGACACTTTTTGCAGGCGGTTTTCCTTATTTTATGCCGCTTAGGGCTGAAAATGATTTTAAACCGGATTTTTCCCAGATACCGGAGGAAATTTATAAACGAACAAAGCTTATGTTCTTAAATTATCCGAATAATCCGACAAGCGCCGTTGCCAGCCGTGAGTTCTTCGCCGATGCCATAGATATTGCGTATAAATACAACATTATTATATGCCACGATGCAGCATATAGTGAAATCTACTACGATGGAGAAAAACCTCTTAGTTTTATGGAGGTGGACGGCTCTAAAGACGTCGGCATGGAGTTTCACTCCCTCTCAAAGACATATAACATGACGGGCTGGAGGATAGGTTTTGCCGTTGGTAATAAGGACATTCTTTTTGGTCTTGGTAAAATTAAGACAAACCTCGATTCAGGTGTATTTCAGGCAATTCAAGAGGCTGCAATATGTGCGCTTGAGACGGAGGACTCAGTGCTGTGTAACATCAGAGACACATATCAGGCAAGACGCGACGCCCTTTATGACGGCCTATGCTCAATAGGGCTAACTGCATATAAACCGCAATCCACCTTCTACCTGTGGACTGTCGTACCGGAGGGCTTTACATCTGAGACATTCGCCGAGTATCTCCTTAATAAGGCCGGTGTGATGGCCACCCCTGGAAATGGCTTTGGTGAGAGTGCCGAGGGATACATTCGCTTTGCATTGACCGTGCCGGTGGAAAGAATAAAAGAGGCTGTGCAACGTATCAGGAAGATTATATGATAATGCCAACAAAGTTATTCCAATTCTAATTCATTTGTCTAACTTTGTTGGCTTCGTCACAAGCTCCTCAACGTACTAAAAGTACGCCTGCGTCGCTTGTTCCTTGCCGCCTCGTTATACTTTTGAATTAGAATTGGAATTAGACGATTGAATGCAGCTTGGTATCAAGCAGGTTCAACATGTACAACCACATCAGCAATGCCACCCATCTTTGTCTTTAGGGTATTAACGACCTGATGGGCGATTTCGTGGCCTCTTGCCACAGTCAGCGTGGGTTCAACAAATATGTGTAAATCAACAAAAACACAACCCTTGCTGCCGCGTGTCCGGATTTTGTGGCAGCCGGTAACTCCCTCAATCATACAGACAATTTCACACAAGAGTTCTGTATCCATTTGATTGGCATCAATAAGCACACTTACGGTTGACCTTAAGATTCCAATCCCCGCCCAGGCTACCAGCACCCCTACAATAGCTCCCACTACAGGGTCGGCATAATTTAATCCCATTTTAGATAAGGCAAGAGCAACTAATACCCCTGAGGTAACAAAAATATCACTCCTTGTATGGGCAGCATCGGCAATTAAAAAATCGCTGTTAAGTTTTACGC
Source organism: Nitrospirae bacterium YQR-1 (assembly GCA_039908095.1). NCBI lineage: Bacteria > Pseudomonadati > Nitrospirota > Nitrospirae bacterium YQR-1. The sequence goes on along the minus strand of JAMOBJ010000016.1, from coordinate 711 downwards.
CCATTCTTTTTTCGTATCTGCTGACAAATACATTTACGCCGAGTGTTATTATCATTACAATAAAACTTTCAAATGTAATTCTCAGGTCAGGCTTATCAATAAATGCTTTGTAAACATTCTTAAAAATCTCAAAACAAGCAAAAAACATCATTACAGCAATAAAGACAGTAAGAAGAATTTCCACTTTTTTGTGGCCGTAAGGGTGCTCAGTATCGGGTGGAGTGTAGGCAAAACTAAGTCCCACTAAACCAACCACATTTGAGAGGCCGTCAAAGACAGAATGGAAACCATCTGAATATATTGAGACCGAATGGGTAATCATACCGTAGATTATCTTAAAGACGGAAACAGTCAGATTTAACACCATGGTATATATCAATACCCTGCGTATTGACTGTATCTTATTTTCCAGTCTCATATAGTCAGCCACAATGCTTTATATTATCACAGATGACCTTATAATAAAAATTCAGAGATTGAATCCTGAAAACCGATATAGAAAATCGAGTTCCCTGCTATAAGGAATTTTCAAGCAAAAATTTTCAGGTTGAAATCGTCTTGACTTTGGGGGGTATTACAGCCAACAAAGTTAATCGAATGACTACAGCTTGGAATTACCCTTCTATCCCTGCTCTTTTTAATGCCTGTGATACTTCATAACTCTTTAACGTCTTATTGATTTCTATCACCTCACGCAGGCACTTTGCCGAT
>JAMOBJ010000015.1:72385-74181 GCA_039908095.1 Nitrospirae bacterium YQR-1 | reverse complement strand
TTTTTTTGCTTAACCTCTCCGCTAATTTCTTACTTCTTATTATCTCCTTTTATTTCAACTCCTTTACTCGGTTTGCTCTCCTCTATATCGAATTTCGGGTACCTAATTAAGAATTGACAAAAAAATATTTTTAGTTTATACTATATTAGTATGACATTTATAAACTTTTGTAGGCTAAGTACTACTATCGCATTTTTCTCCGCAATAAGGTATCGTTTTTTTTGTCATACCGGGTTTGCAATATTTATTCTTTTTACTTTACTAAGTTGCGGCACAAAGACAAGTACAGACAGTGTTAGCGAAACATCTGCTTCCAGTGGCAGTGTTAGTGAAACATCTGCTTCCGGTGGCAGCGTTTCCGGTGGTGGTAGTAGTACTTCAGTTGGCACTGCAACCTCCACTAAACAACTTACCTCGGATTCCCATTTTGGCTTTCTAGGTAACTATTATGGGCTGGTAGGTACAGAGGAAGGTGAGAAATCATGGTACTACAGTCTAACTAATTTAGCTTATTTTGAACCATTTTCAGAGCTTGGCATTAAATATGACAGACCTCATCCCGGGCCGTTTGTTTGGGAGACGATTGAAAGAGTACAGGGAGTATATGACTTTACAATACCGGATGACTATGTCAGAAGAACACAGGAGCGTGACATTAACATAGTGGCCACAATATGGCCCTTCGCCTCGTGGGACCAAAACTCATACGATGCAATAAAGTGTTTAGGCTCCAGATGGGGACTTGACGTACCTCTAATGCGCTGTAAACCTCTCGACATGACCTCATACATAAAGTTTATCAGAGAGCTCGTTGACAGATATAACGGAGACGGCAAAAATGATATGCCCGGTTTAACAAAACCGATTAAATATTGGGAAATATTAAATGAACCGGAAACTGCTTATCAATCTGATAAGACCGGCGTTCAACCAATGGTGTTTTTCAGGGGTAACCAGACTGATTACAGTGACTTGTTTTCAGCCACAGCAATGGCTATTAAGGAAACGGACCCTGAAGCACAGATTTTAAACGGTGGTACCACAACTATATCAAGTATTACGACCTACTGGGATTTTATCATGTCAATCAACGCCTCAAATATAAATATAGGTAGTTGGCATTATGATCCTGCATATGATAATCTGGGAGACGCCGGTGCAAAAGTTTGGAGTACTTTCTTTAATAATTATGGAATATCGAAATCGTGGATGACTGAATTCAGAGTCTTTAATAATACAATAAACTCATGTAGTGATGAGGATTGCCAGGCAAAGAAACTGGTAAGATCTTATGTGAAGGCTTTTAACAACGGCACCGGCAAAATCTTCTATACATACTATATAATGGAACATGATGGTTTGGTCAGTCCCGACGGATTGCGCAAAAGACAGGCATTTTATGCTCTCAGAGGACTGATTAATAAACTGGATTATTTTAGTTCTGTAACAACTGCATATCTCCATGATGATGCAAACTACTTTGCATACAAATTCATAGTTGACAACAAAGCAGTATATGTTTTATGGTCTGCTCAGGACAACAGCACAGTGTCCTTCATGTTGGACAACACAAGTGCCTCCACGGTAAAAGTGACAACATCTGTACCTGCCGACAACTCCTCAATAACCCTTGAATCAACTACCTTAAACGTGGATAACTCATCAGTAAGTATTACACTATCCAGTACGCCGGTTTATATAGAAGAGTAATACCAAGTTGCATTCAATAGTCTAACTTTGTTGGCTTCGTTAAAAGCTCCTCAGCGTACTAAAAGTACGCCTGCGTCGCTTTCTCC